>CAYRHU010000008.1:0-67255 GCA_964424155.1 uncultured Chitinophaga sp. | reverse complement strand
ACGTGGGGTTTGTCCCTCTTGAAGGTCTCTTTAGTTGCCATTGTTATCTGTTTTTTAGGTTGTGTTTTCTTATAAATGTACCCTGCATGCAGGGTGGTTTTCTCTTTGAGCCGTTATGGGGAATTGAACCCCAGACCTCTTCCTTACCAAGGAAGTGCTCTACCACTGAGCTACAACGGCTGGTTCCAGAGTCATTGAGGTCAGTGGGTCTTATTGGTCATAGGGTGAACCCAACACATTTGACTCATTTGACATTTATGACTCATCAAAACCGCCGTTGCCGGGGCTAGGCGGCTCTGAGCGGGAGACCGGGCTCGAACCGGCCACCTGAAGCTTGGAAGGCTACCGCTCTACCAAATGAGCTACTCCCGCTTTTACCCGCCGATGCCATAGGCGCAGGCGGGATTATCTGAAAAGAACTTCACCTATATATCAGGCCGCTGTCGCTTATTTATCCAACAAAGCATAAGCGTAGTTGGAAACTATGGCGGCTGGTCACTTTCGCTAAAGCTACGGTGACCAAAGTGGGCAAGGATGGATTCGAACCACCGAACTCCGAAGAGGACAGATTTACAGTCTGTTGCCGTTGGCCACTTGGCTACTTGCCCGGTAAATTAATTTACCAGAGCCACTTGTCGGAATCGAACCAACGACCTACTGATTACAAATCAGTTGCTCTACCTGCTGAGCTAAAGTGGCATTTTTCAATGCCCGCCTCCCGCTGCGGAGGCGGCCAGGACCGCCCAATATTCCGGATTCCGGGACGGTCAAAGCAATAAAGAACTACCCCCCATTTAATTGGGGAGGCAAAGGTAAGGGAAAAACAATACTGTAAAAATTTTAGGGAGGAAATTTATCCTGAAAATCAGCAAATAAAAAGGCCCCGTACCGGTTTGGCCGGGACGGGGCCTTCGAATAGTTTTTTAAGCGGCTTTTCTCTCTTTATTTTTTTTGATTTGTACCAGGAGAGAATCGAATGCATCATCAAACGATTCCTCAAATGATTTACTGGTTGATTTTACGAAGAAGTTGCGACGGGGTACATGCACCCTGATCTCGGCAATCTTATCCTTGATGGCGTGTACCACGTTGTCGAGCTTAAGGAACACGTTCACCTGGATGATCCTGTCACTGAGACCGTTCAACTTCTCCAGTTTACGGTTAACATACTCAATCAATTTCTTGTCTGCATCAAAATGAACAGATTGAATGTTTACGTTCATAGTCAACTTTTTTTCAGTGAAACAATAAATAAAGAACTACTGATTCCTTTCAGGGGGTCCGGGTTCTTTTTGACAGCAGTAATTTACTGTAAAATGTCCTATCTGACTGCAAAAAACTGTCAAATTTTTTATTGTGTAAATGAAATTTTTCAGGCTTTGGGGTGCGATTTCCTGTGAATATCCTTCAACTGACCGATGGTATTATGCGTATAGACCTGGGTGGCCGCCAAACTGCTGTGGCCCAGCAGTTCTTTGATAGCGTTCAAACCGGCGCCGCCGTTCATCAGGTGCGTGGCAAATGTATGACGCAGCACATGGGGGCTTCTTTTTTCAAGGGTACCGGATACGCCGAGCCAGGAATTAACCAGTAACCAGGCATATTTTGGATATAGTTTTTTTCCTTTTTCCGTGACCAGCAGGGTTTCATCCCCCTGCGGGAATTTTTCTGCCTTTTTCCGCAGGTAATCTTTTATCAATCCCAGCAGTTCGGGGCTTATAGGGATGATCCGCTCCTTATTCCCCTTGCCCAGCACTTTTATTTGCCTGCTGCCGTGGTCAACCTGTTTTTCCCGAAGGTTCAGCAACTCGCTAAGCCGCATCCCCGTTGCATAGAAAATAGTGATCAGCATCTTCGCGTTAAGACTCTTCCAGTCCTCGGCTGTCTGGTTCAGCATGCGGATAAGCCGTTCGGTTTCCTCTTCCTTTACAAACGCCGGGAGGGTGGCCGGGACCTTCTGGCTGATCACTTTTGACATCGGGCTGTTTTCAATAATCCCGTTTTTCAAACAATACTTGAAAAAAGTCCGGAGTACCGATATTTTCCGGTTGATGGTCTTCCCGCTCATACCCCGGTCCTTCAAAACCGCCAGCCAGCTCCGGATCATCGGGTGACCAATGCTCCTGACCGGCGTGCTTCCGTAATTGGCGTCTATGAAATCAATAAAATCAAACAGGTCATTCTGGTAGGAAACCTGCGTATGCCCTGAAAACCTTTTTTCATATTTCAGGTACTCCAGGAAAGACTGGACTGACTGTCGGGATAATACAGAGATGGCAGGCGGGGTGGTCATTACAGGATATAAAAACAATAGCTGCAAAGTTATAAAACTCTGCAGCTATTTGTAAATATTGTACTTACCGCGGTCTGATCAGCCTTCGATCTTACCACTGGCAATCTTCTGCTTGTAGATCGCTTTAAGCACTTCGCCCCTGCGCTTTACAGAAGGCTTGGTGAATGACTGGCGCTCCCGCAACTGTAGCAGTACTTTGGACTTCTCAAATTTCTTTTTGTACTTTTTGAGCGCTTTGTCGATGTTTTCGCAATCTTTTGAGTCGATAATCAGCATAATAAATGATACCTCCTTTGGTATTTTTTAGAGTTTGCAAAGATATACAGAAAAGCCGGAATTCGTCATTTTAAACCACTAAACTTTTTCAGTTACCGGCCCGGGGGATCAAATAACAATAACTCGTTAATTTGCAATGATGTTTACAGGGATTATCCAGGCGACCGGCACCGTCATTTCCGCCACCCGTAATGGCAGTAATATCAGTTTCTGGATAGAATCTCCCCTATCCGGTGAACTCCGGCCCGATCAGAGCCTTTGCCACGATGGTATTTGCCTGACCATCGAGGAAGTGCAGCCGGGAAAACACCGGGTGACCGCCATTGAGGAGACGCTTAATAAATCCACACTTGGAAACTGGGATAGCGGAACCCGGGTCAACCTGGAACCCAGCCTGCGGCTGAATGACCGGCTTGACGGTCATCTCGTACAGGGGCATGCAGATACCACTGCCGTTTGCCTCAAACGAAAAGAGAAAAACGGAAGCTGGGAACTGGAATTTGGTTTTCCGGCGCGTTTTGCCCCTCTCCTGATCGAAAAAGGATCGGTAGCCGTGAATGGCATCAGCCTGACGGTGTTTAATGTGAAAAAGAAAAGCTTTACCGTGGCGGTCATACCCTACACTTTTGAGCATACCAATATCGGGGGGGTAAAAGAAGGGGAAACCGTGAATGTGGAGTTTGATATGGTTGGCAAATACCTTTACCGAAACACAAGGCTGAAAAAGAAAAAATAACCCGGTAGTTGCACATGAATTCCGAAACAATCACCCGCACCGGCCCGCCGGCCGGCCGGCCATACTACCCTTCACTCGACGGCCTGAGGGGGGTGGCTATCCTGCTGGTGGTGCTGCTCCACAATTTCGGGTTCATGAATTATTTCTTTTTCGGGTGGCTGGGTGTAGACCTTTTCTTCGTTCTTTCGGGGTTTCTCATCACGGAAATCCTCCTGAACAGTCTGGGACAACCGGGTTTCCTGAAAAAGTTTTATATGCGGAGGGTTCTCCGGATATTTCCTCTTTTCTACCTGGCGATCCTTACCTGCCTGTTCCTGATTCCACTTTTCATTAAACAGGGTTTCGACGTCAGTTATTACCGGGATAATCAATTCTGGCACTGGACCTATCTCCAAAACTGGCTTTATATATTCAAAGAGCCTTATGGCGATAAGATCCTGTTGCATACCTGGTCGCTGGCCGTTGAGGAGCAATTCTATCTTTTCTGGCCCTTGCTGATCCTGCTCCTGAAACGCCCGAAATACCTCCTGGCGGCTGTTTTCGTGATACTGACCATAACCTGTGTGGCCCGGTATATGGTATGGCTGTACAAAGTGGAAGATCTTTCTTATTCAAGCCTGTATACTTTTACAAGGATCGACGGTCTATGTATCGGTTCCATGGTGGCGCTTTTACAGAAGATCAACCCGGGTTTCCTGAAAAAGAATACGGTTTATCTCGTGTTGCTGATGGCAGCCGTCAATTTCGGGTTTTACTTCATCAATGACCGGAACGGGTTCACACTCCCCTACCTGGCCTTTGCCGGCTATACCACATTCGCTGTTCTATTTGGCCTGCTTGTCTATGAAGCGGTAACCGGCTCCTCCCAAACGCTTTCTTTCCTGCTGGACAACCGGCCCCTGAAATTCTTTGGCAGGATATCATACGGTTTATATGTATGGCACTGGCCGGTATATATTCTATTCTTCGACCGGTTACGATATGCCATAATCCGGAACGACATGTTGCCGCACCGCACCGCCGAACTTTTCAGCGGCGTGAGCGTCACACTTATAGCTGTGCTGGTAAGTATTTTAAGTTACCGGTTTTTTGAACGACCCTTTTTGATGCTGAAAAAAAGGTATACATGATAAAAACGGGCAAATCAGCACAATTGGAGTATTTTTAGCGCAGAACAGCAAGCAATATTCATGTACAAGAGCAAGGACTATTTGAACCGAGGCCGCAATTTTCTCCACAATAAATTTTTCCCCCGTCATAAACGACTTTCCACACTGGCTATTTTCGGAACCGACCTGTGCGATTCGGCCTGCAAACACTGTCTCATCTGGACAAAAAGACCGGTGAATTTCCTGCCATTTGAAAAGATTAAGGAGATCATGAACAGCAGGGCCGTTAAAAAAAGCACGACCGTCGCGCTGGCCGGCGGGGAATATATGCTCCATCCGGATGCGACAGAGATCATGGGATGGTTCAGGGACCATCACCGGAATTTCGATGTGCTGACCAACGCCCTTCAACCTGAATTGCTTTTGTCCGCCGTAAAAAAGCATCCGCCCCGCCGGTTGTACATTTCGCTGGATGGCGACAGGGACTCCTACCTGCACATGAGGGGAAAGGATGGATACGACGGAATCATCCGGGTTTTGGAAGAACTCCACCGAACGCTCCCGATCAGCATCATGTTCACCCTTTCCCCCTACAATGATTTCAGCGACCTGGAACATGTGGCCGGGATCTGTAAACGTTATAATGCCGATATGCGGGTTGGCGTTTACAACGATATCTCTTTTTTTGATACGATCGAAGACGCCCACAACCATGAGATCGGGTCTTTGAAATCCGGTGATATCCGTTCGTTCAGTGAAGCCACCCGGCTGATCCGTGAAAAACAGCAGTCCGCCAAAATGCCAGCCGCTGAGGAAGCCACCGATCCGTTTCCTGTGCGTATCCGGGAAAAGCTGCCCCCGGTGCTGGATGATTTTCCCGAAAACAAGGATTTCCTGGTGCTGTACGATGAATGGAGAAGAGGGGGGCTGCAGCTTTCCTGCAACAGCATTCATGACAGCATTGTAGTTTTACCAAACGGGGATATCCCGGTTTGCCAGAACCTGGACGTGCTGATCGGGAATATACACAGCAATTCACTTGATGAAATACTGGGTTGGGAAAAAACACGGGAAGTTCAGCATCATTATTCAAAAAACTGCAATGCGTGCTGGATCAATTTCCACCGTAAGTACGATATCATTCTTCACCGGTCGCTGGAACGGTTTTTCGGCAAAGCGGTCACGGGAAAATTATTAGGGTATTACTGGTGGGAAAGAGACAAGAAAAAAACGTACCATCAGTTGATGAAGAAGGTTCAACCGGAAATAAAATAATGAAGCAGGGATCTCTCAGTAATTGAATTTCCCTTTATCACCTTCTTGGAATTATTAATTATAAAACTGTAAGCAGCACCGGTTGCTGCAAACTCCCGAAGGATTGAAAATCAGTTTGAACCATACCCGCGGTTCCGGGCCTTATATCTGGATGGCTGCAGCGGCCCTGCTGGCTTATCTTCCCGTAAGCAGCATGCTCTATACGTTAAAGAACGATGTGCTGGCCATCGAATACCCGGTACAGCATTTTATCAGTGAGGCACTGCGTAACGGGGAAAGCCCGGCCTGGTTCGATACCTGGTGTATGGGATTCCCGTTACATAGCGTGCTCACCTGGGGCATATACAGCACCCCTGCAGTCATATCCGGCGTCATGCTGCCTTCTGATATCACGACGTTCCACATCCAGTTCCTCGCGTATGTGATCGCAGCCGGATGGGCGATGTACCGGTTGCTGATTCGGCATTTGTTGCCCGACAGAAATCTCTCTTTCCTGCTGGCATGCAGTTACATGTTATCCGGGTTCACGGTAGCGTCATCCCAATGGTTGTTATATATAACGGGCATGGCATTCATCCCTTTTTTGCTGCATTGCATGATCAGCCTATTTAAAACCCCGGGTTGGCGAAACGCTTTTTTCACCGCACTGGCCTATTTATTACTTCTCACAAACACGCATATCTACCTTACCGTTTTCACTACTTTATTCCTGCTGATCGCCGTATTGTTATACCTGATTCATAAATGCATGGACCCGCATACAAACTGGAAAGAAAAAACAAGGCTCCTGCGTTATACCGGGCTGGCGGGTTTATTTGCCCTTCTGTTTTCCGCCGCTCCCTTATATTTCACGATCGAAACGGTTTCTTTCCTGGAAAGAAGCAGCCCGTTACAGGACGATTCGGCTTTTTTCCGTTCCAATTACTTTCACCCCGAAGGATTGAAAACCCTGCTCCTTCCCCTTTCTGTAATCAGATCCCACCACTTTAATACGGAATCGTCCATTCTTAATATCTATACAGGACTACTTCCCCTGATGCTGTTCATACCGGCCCTGTTATCCAACTTCCGGCATCGCAACCGCTTATCCTGGTTATTACTGGGCACAGCTATATTTTTCCTGCTGGCCTCTTTTGGGCACCTCACCCCTGTCCGGGAGTGGCTGAATCTGTTTCCGGGTTTATCTCATTTCCGTCACCCCGGGGTGCTGAGGATTTTCTTCATCCTGTTCTTCCTGCTTTTTACAGGATACTCATTGAGGACCTACAGTTTGGAAAAACTATTATTGCCCGGTACTCCGGAAAGGAAAATCATACTGATTTCATTGATCCTATTCGGACTTGTCTTTCTCGCGATCCTGTTACTTCACCTTGGGGACTCCCGCCTGATATCAATGGATACCCTGGCTGAAAGTTTCCGTTTAGCCGGGGAAAACAAACTGCTGTGGTGGAACAGCCTGATACAACTATTGTTTGTAACGGCCCTGATCTTTGCCGTTTTGAAAAAGCAACGTTTATTTCCGGCACTGATCACGGCCGAATTGGTGATTAATTTTCTTATTTGCACCCCTTACTTTGCCGTAAGTTCCCGTTCCGTAAAAGCAGTGAATGACCTGTTAAATTACCAAAGGGGGTTCCCGGTACAGGAAGCATCCCCCTCGGATGTCCCAGCCGAACTCAGGACAGGGAACCAGACAACCTGGCGCAACACCAATGTTTTCAGAAAGGAAATCAGCAACCGGGTTTCGATGCCGGGTCCGCTGATCCTGAAAGACGTGGACCGGTTTCTTTCTTCAAAAGGAATCCTGGAACTAAAAGGGAAAAGGATCGCCTTTTTGAAAAACCACAGCGGTTTTCGTGACACATTGGTTATTATGCAACAAAAACCGGGGCGGGTAACTCTCAAACTTCGACTGGAAACGCCCAACGAGATCATCCTGCAGCAAGCATCCTTTCCCGGTTGGAACGCTTACCATAATCAAAAGAAAATCCCTCTCGTTAAAAATGAATTCCCGTTTGTGAGTGCCGTTGTACCTGCCGGTGAGGGTGAACTGGTTTTCCGGTATGAAAAAAATTGGGCGGTATATACTGCGTGGGCTATTCACCTGCTGGTGCTGATCAGCCTCACAACCGTATTAATACGAAAAGTGTTTTTCAGATCTTCTTCCCTTTCATCGCAGCACTGATGGCCTTATCCATTAACCGTTCCGCATAGGGTCTTGTTATTTCATTCAGATTTTCAATAGCGGCGTGAATGTCATCCTTGTCAGTTGTTATAAGCAGACCGGACAATGTCTTAATCGCATCACGGGTCTGCTGCATTTCATCAGCCGTAAGTATATCTCCATTTCGGGCCAGAAACTGTTCTGTTGTCTCTATCAGTTGTTTCCCCTCCGTTTGAGCCTCCACCAGCGAACGCACCTGCATGTCTTCTTTCGCATGTGTGACCGAATCCAGCAACATTTGCTCCACTTCCTCATCCGTCAACCCGTATTGAGGTTTTACAGAAATACTTTGCTCGGTCCCGCTGCGCAGTTCCCTGGCCGTAACCACCAGTATCCCATCCGCATTCACCAGGAATGAGATTTCCACTTTGGGGAGACCCGCGGGCATTCCCGGAATTCCGGATAAATTGAATTCCGCCAATTTCCGATTGTCCTTCACCAAATCCCTTTCACCCTGGTAAACGGCGATCTTAATCCCGCTCTGACCGTCTTTTTGGGTTGTATACTGACGCGATGCCTTTACAGGAATTTTAAAATTGCGGGGTATCAGCACATCCATCAATCCTCCCATGGTTTCAATGCCCAGCGACAATGGCGTAATGTCAAGCAGCAGGAAATCTTTGTTATTACCTGCCAGGATATCCGCCTGTATCGCGGCGCCCAGCGCCACCACTTCATCCGGGTTCAATGTGTCATGCACATCCCGTTTAAAGAATTTCTTTACCTGTCTTTTTACATATGGCACCCGGGTTGAACCACCCACCATAACCACCTCATCGATATCGGTGACTGCTAGTTGCGCATCCAGAACGGCTTGCTGGCAACATTGCATGGTCTTTTCAACAAACGGCTCAGCCAATTTTTCAAATTCGGTCCGGTTAATGCGCAATGTTTCGCCGCCCGCTTCCGCACTGAACGTCTCATGAGTGCTCAGATGGATCTTGGCTTCCTCCGCCAGCAACCGCAACCGCTGGGCCAGGCTCCCGTGCCGGTTTAATTCTTCCTGTGTTAACCCGGTTTGCCGCAACCAATGTTCCAGGATACTGCGGTCAAGGTCATCCCCCCCGAGGTAGGTATCGCCGTTCGTTGACAACACTTCAAAAATCCCCCCACTGATCCGGAGAATGGAAATATCAAAGGTGCCGCCACCCAGGTCATAAACGGCGATGGTTTTCGTCTCCTCTTTTTGCAAACCCCATCCATAAGCCAGGCTCGCGGCGGTTGGTTCATTTACAATCCGCAGTACGTCCAGGCCCGCCAGCCGGCCGGCATCGCGGGTGGCCTGTCGCTGTGCATCGTTAAAATAAGCGGGCACGGTTATCACGGCTTTATTGACCGGCGTTTTCAATATATGCTCAGCCCTTGTTTTAAGTTCTTTCAGTATCAGGGATGATAATTCAATAGGTGAATAGAATTTATCACCGGCCTGAATTTTTACCAGGCCTTCCGTATTGTCATCGATAATCCGGTAGGTATAGAAAGAAGCATGCTCCCCCAGGTCCCTGTAGGATTTCCCCATCAGGCGTTTTACAGAGAAAATGGTATTCTGGGGCTCGGTGACCAGGAATTTTTTGGCCGCATCGCCCACGGTAATCTGCCCTCCCTCCCCGAAATGAATGATGGAAGGCACCAGGGCATTCCCGTCATGTTCCTTAAGAACGACGGGCCTCCTGCTTTCGGGGTGAATGACCGATACCAGGCTGTTGGTTGTACCCAGGTCGATCCCCACGATCATTTCCTGCTGCTGCAGGCTGCCGGTTGAAATATTGATACCGATCTTTGCCATACTAATTCGTTCGTAACCCTAATACCGGGCCGGCAAATTTAGTTAAGGAAATATTGCTGTATTTACCATATCAGAAACAAAAAAGCCCCGTTTTGGCTGGGGCTTTGATTGCTTCATAAAAGTATTTTCGTGTTTACCGCATCAGGTACATCTTTCCATACCCTTTATTAAAGTATTTATCCGTATCGTCCCCGTCGGCCCTGTACTTATCCAGCGACTTTCCGTTCAGGTTGGTCACTACCCGGTACAGGTAAACCCCATTCGCGAGTTTCTGGCCGTACTGGTCGGTTCCGTCCCATTTAAACTCCGTGATGTTCCGGCCGATATGCAGCGGCCCCAGTTCATCTTTGGTGATCTCCCGTACGATTTTGCCGGTAATCGTCATGATCTCAATTTTAATATTCTGCGGCACCTCGTTACCGGTTATGGTGAATACAAAGGCCGTTGAAGTGGTGAAGGGATTCGGGTAATTGAGCATGTTCGAGATCATCGGTTTGTTGATTACCTCGAATATCACCCGGTACTCAATGGCCCCGGCGTTGTTATTGCTCTTATCCCTGCCTGTGATGATCAGCTCATATTCCCCATCTTCCGTGAAGTAGGGTCTGAAATTGATCGTAGCCGTATTATCCGGGTTAGGCGCCTGGCCCGCCGGTGTGAAGCGGAGCGTATCGTTGTTGAAATAGTAGCGGCGGAGACTTCCGTTCGGGTAGCGTACCTGCAGGGTCAGCAGCGTTGTATCATCCAGGATCATCCAACGGGCCTCGTCTTTCAGTTTGACGAGGATATCGGGTTTGGACGAAACAATATCCCGGTTGAGGATATGTACCCCGTCGAATGTTACATCAAGCAGGGGGTTCAGGCTGTCGGGACGAACATAAAGATTCCTGTAGGCGAAATTATTGAAGTGGAACTGTTCCGGCTGATCGTCATCCGGGTTGGCTTCAATATAGATCACATTCTTCCCGGGCAAACTGGCCGTATTGATCAGTGAACCCAGGCGAAGCGTATCATTGACCGGAAGCGGCCTGCGCCGGGGCATAGGTACATTATATGGGATATTATTCCTGTCCGTGATCACCATTTTCACTTTCAGGCTGTCGAATGCCGCCTCACTTACATTTTTAAAGGCCACGCTGAAATCCAGCGGCTCTCCCACATCAACGGTATCCTTCAGGTTTGCATAGATATTGGGAGCGATGGCACCTTCCGGAACGGGGTCATAGGTTACACGCCAGTAGCGAAGCTGGAAGGGTGTGTATTCCCCTTTGTCCTTGGAGCGAAGCATCAGTTTCATATAGGGATACTCTGATGCATCAATCATGGAAATGTCAACATCCTGTTGCTGGGTAGTGATCCCCGCCATCAGCGTTTGCTCGCTTCCGTCGAGCCGTACGCCGATCACATCCACGGTCGATGTATCACTCACTGCGTCTTCACTGCCTCGCCATTTCATCTGTTTCCAGTTCTTTGCCCTGCCATAAAGAGCGGATGTTATATACCCGATTGAGTCGGGCGTTTTGAGATTTTTGTTGAGTGTAATAAGATCATAAATACCGGCCGTGACATTTCCAACCGGGCCAAAGCCGGGGTTCCCTTTTTGGTAGATGAATATCATAGCCCGGGGAGTGGTAAATGAATCCAGTACGTTCATCCCCGCATCCTTAAGTTTATGGTATAAGGAATTATTGGGACCCCACAGGGCCGTGTCTGCTTTCCACTCGTTGATAAAACCCGATGCCAGCCCGGAGTTAAGAATATTGCGCACTACCACGATGGTTCCATTGGGTATCCAGTCCATGAAATCCATCATTTTCTTACGCTCGGTGCTGTTCATGTGCGACCATTCATAATTCCAGCGGCGGGATGGATTACAAACGGCCGCGCTGCCCATGAAACTGCTCAGGTTCAAGTTGGCAACAAAGCTCTTGGGATCGAGTAAATTAAAAATCAGGGAAAAGCCCACACAGGCGCTGCGGATATAGGCCGAACCGTCGGGCGCAACAATAAAATCACCCTCCTGGCCGCTGGCCGTACCAAACACCCCGTTCTTCGCAAAAATGAAATGTGGTACCGAATCAAACTCCCATTGCCGGTTGAGGCCGTTCAGCCGGATCCGGTTGAGTACCGATTCATTATGCTGGAAATAGTGCGACTGGTTGAATCCAAGATCGCTGTTGGGCAGGTATACAAAGGAGGCGCTGTTCCATACAGGCGAACCGCTTACCGGCACCGGGGAAACGCGCCAGTAATAAACCGTGCTGTCGGTGAAGGTCACCGCCGGGTTGAATTCAATTACGCCTCCCACAGAGGTGACGCTCTGGGATTTCTTAAAAGGCGAATTGAACAAAGCGGTGGTATCCAGTTCCATGGTATACTGCCGGGATGAACTGAACGGGTTGGCCGTGGAGGCATGGAACCTGATATTCTGTTTATTGATGATGGCATGATGATACGGGTATACGGGCCTGATTTCATCCTCATAGATGAAGAAATCCTTGCTAACCGTATTATTGGTCTCAAACAATTCATCAACCGTATTATCGGCATCAATGGTAATGGCTACCCGGTTGGAGCCTTTATCTCGGGTGGACAAGATAGGTATGGTATATACCAATGAATCAATGAACCGGATCCCGGGTATCGTATCCCTTCTTATCTCAGTTGTCTGATCCGGAAACGTGCGTTTCATTTCAATGACAACGGGCTGGTTAACGGCTTTGGCCAGGTTGATGAACTTCGCTTTTATCGTGAATGAATTTTCTGCCACTGAAATAAAAGCCGGGTTGATCTCCACCATTGGCTCCTCAATCGCATAGTCGGGCTTGGGATAAGAGGCAGTAAGGTGAAGCGCCGGGTCGCCATGCAGCGTGGTTTGCTCGCAGTGGAAGCGGGCATAAAAATCATTCTGGGTAGTGAGGTTATATACCTGGTTTACGGCATCCCGCATTATTTCGCCCATTGTTTTTCCGTAACTGGTAACGGAAGACGCATTCATGGTACGGGTATTATAAACATCCAGGTAGTGCACGATCCCCAGGTGGGTGCTTGCCAGGGTGGCAATACTTCCCCGCTGATCAGCCAGGACGAACCGCTCTGAGATCGTTTCCTTGGTGGAAAGCCGCGCGAGGTTGAAATTGTAGAAATTACCGGCGCTGCATCCCAGAAGTATGAATAAAGGGTATTTTCCCGGGTTATTATATCCATCCGGGTTGTCCAGATTGAATTCAAGTGTGCTCGCAGACGAATGACCAAAGTAAGTAAGGATGCCGATCCCCTGTTCAAAAAGCCCGTATAACCTGGCAGCATTGACCTGCTCAACCGGAGCCGTAGTTAGCTTACTGAACGTATGTACATTGGCACCATAAAAAGTGTCCTTTACAATGGAAGCGAAACCGTTCATGGAATTGGTAAGAATATTACCCAGTGTACCATCACCCGCGCCAATAACATGCACGACGTTCTTTTGCCAAACCTTATCCTGTATTACAGGCGACTGGAACGCAAGCTTCTGTTCATACTGCTTAACCTTTTCCAGGTAAACAGCTACCTCAGTCCCGTTGATCACAGAAAGTCTACCGATGGATAAACGGGGTGTTACATCCAGCCCGGGGTCGGTTGTTAACAGGTTATCCGATGCCGGGTACCCGAAAGTGGGTACGAATGAGAGTTTTTCAAAATTCGGGTTGCTTTGATAGAAATGATTGTGCAGGTATTGCATCCCCTTGCCAATCAGGAAGACATTCCTGATCGGGTTAGCATAATTTGCCCGTGCCCACCGCAGGAAGTTTCTTACAGACAAAGGGTGATTTTTGATACCGAAACTGAACTGGTCGATCAGCTGGTCGATCATATAGATCTTAGTATTATAACTGCCCCCCGGTGCCGAAGCCCGGTAGGTGGCATAATCCTGAACAGGGTTGGAGCCATTCGGGCCTGCCAGCAGGGCATTATGGGTGATTATCAAATAATCCCCCTGGTTGGACGGCGAACCGTAGTTGATGAAGTTGCGTTGTTCAAAACCTGCAACGACCAGCGGGAATGATGCTTCCTGCGTCACCAGTAATAATTTACGGGGCGTTGAAGAGGGTTGCAGCACCACCCTGACGAGCGGGGCGTTGCTGATATCGCCCACATACCTTTTCCCGTTCGTGAGGTCATACAGCACCGGGTTCACTGATCCGTAATTAAAGCCGGAAATCTCCAGGTAATTCCCGTTGGTATTGGCCGGTATCTCAAAATAAAAGTTATTGGCACCCCCGAAATTGAATTGCCGGGGATAGATCAGTTCCGTTTGCCCGATCACCATACGGTCGCTGACGGTGTTATTGTTCTTGATCGCCACCAATGCGGTACCGCTGCTGATATCGGAAATGGAAACAGGAAAACTGGCTTTGACGTAATCAAAGAAATCCATGGTCTGTGTACCGGCGAGCGTACCGTTCACTCTGGCTTCAAAGGTCCTTGGATTCAACGCATACCCTGCGGCATTTACCTTTAGCAACGGTGCCGGGGCGCCGGGACCCGTATAGGGATTCAGGTTACTGAAAGTTTCACTTCGGGTAGCCTGCGGCCCCATATCATTACTGGTAAACCCTTCTCCGTTCTCATAACTGGAAGAGAACACATAGTCGCCGACAATGGCTGCGAAACCCAAATGATATTTTTCTTTATAATATTTTCCGACTGTGTGAACAAAAAACGAATCCGCCGGAAGTGAGGTCGGCAACGCATTGGTAGCCGGCGCCAGGCGCAGGTTTCCGGTTCCGGGATTTACCGTAAGGAAAAATGCCGCCGTATCGGTTTCCATACTCCATTTATCGTTGATCTGGTGATCCGGGATCCGGTACAGATCCTTATCCGGTTTCCCGTCGTTCATTTCGCCCCAGAATTCAATATAATCGCTGCCGCCCATGATGCCGGTCTGGATGGTGGTATAAATAGGGATCTGCTGCCCGTTTCTCCATAACTGGAACTGTTCAGCCGGTACACTGCCCAAACCGGCGGAAGCCAGCACCGGTTGGGCGATGCGATACAATCCGGTGGCCGCGATCTTGAATTTATAATAGGTCTTAGTGTAATCGATCCACTCGTTGTTAAAGGATTGTCCCCGCGCAAGAAGCGTCGCAAATACCAGGAAAGGGAGTAAAATTCTTTTCATATAGGATCAGTTTATGTACGGTCCGGATTGATTATTCATTTTCCTTTTTGGTTTTAACCATATCAAGCCGCAGGGAAAAGACATGGGTAAACAGGGGATTCGACTGGTTGGCGAGGTTGGTGAACGCGTAATCGATGGTCACATTGCCGATCCGGAACCCGGCTCCGCCCCCGGGCTGATAGATCCACACCTTTTTCTGGTTCAGCGTATCGCCATCCGATAAGGCCCGCTGGAAATTATTGATACCGCCGCGCAGGTAAAAGACATTATTGATGTTCAGTTCCAGCCCCAGTTTCGGATCCACGCTCACCGGGTCAGCGCTCAGCAGGGTATTGCGTTTGCCGTCGAACGTAACATCGAGATTGGCTTCCGCCAGCAGGCTCGTTTTTTTTCCGAGTTTGAAATCACGGGCAGCGCCCAGCACCAGCCGGGGGGCGGTCATCTCTGTGGATTTGACGGGGATCTCATTTTTGGTCAGGTACAGCACTTCTTTCTCCCGTTCTGTAAAATTAAACGACCAGGCATTGAACGTGGTGGTGATATCGCGTCCTGCAACTCCGAATTTCCATTTCCCGGTATAATACTGCAGACCGGCATCCAGGCCGAATCCCCATGCTTTGGCGAATTTGCCCACACTGCGGTGTATCACTTTCGCATTCACCCCGAAATTGATTTTCTTCTTTTCGGTTTCCTTTATTTTTTGAGCATAAGAAAAAATAAAGGCATAGTCCGCGGAAGAAAAGGCCTGGATATTGTTGTAATTGATCGAGCCGTCGGGTTCCACCAGGAACAGGGTATTCATGATATCATCCACGGCGAAACGGAGTGCCGTTATCGCAAGGGTACGTTTGTTACCGGTTGTTGGAAAAGCCACGCCCGCGTAATCATACTTGCCGATCCCGGCGAAGTACTCGGCATGCATCAGGTTTACCTGCGGATTGTTTTTTACACCCGTGAGGCCGGCCGGGTTCCAGTAACCCGCGGTTCCATCCTGTACGGATGCCACCTGGGCGCTTCCCATGGCAAGGCCTCGGGCGCCGGCACCGATATTCAGAAATTCATTGGAATACTTGCGAAACTGGGCGGTGGCGGATAAGGTTAGGACAGTTGTCAGCAGGGACAGGCAGATTGTGGTTGGTTTCATTCGGACAATTTTCGATAAGCGTTTGAATTATATTCGCTTTCATACGTACGGGCTCCTGTAAAATTAGTCTATCCCCCCGTAAAATCATAACGGGGAAGCAAAAAGACTAGCTATTGAAAACGAATTGATTATAAAAATATTGTATGACCCTGTCCCCAAACCTATTCTGCCTTACTTTTGTCTTCCTTCGCCGGTCATCGGCGGATTAACTGCAAATCACCGACTTAGAAATGAATTTGATCGAGGAACTTCGCTGGAGGGGTATGATCCAGGAAATCATGCCGGGAACGGAAGAACAGCTCAGTAAGGAAATGACCACCGGCTATATCGGGTTTGACCCCACCGCCGACAGTCTGCATATCGGCAGTCTCGTTCCGATCCTGTTGCTTGTACACTTTCAGCGAGCGGGTCATAAGCCCATCGCCCTGGTAGGCGGCGCCACCGGGATGGTGGGCGATCCCAGCGGTAAAAGCGAAGAAAGAAATCTCCTGAGCGAAGAGACCCTTCAAAAAAATGTGGCGGGTGTCAGAACTCAGCTCGAACGGTTTCTCCGATTCGATCCGTCCATGCCGAATGCGGCCGAAATGGTTAATAATTACGACTGGTTCAAATTGATTTCCTTCATTGATTTTTTACGTGACACGGGCAAGCATATTACCGTAAATTATATGATGGCGAAAGAAAGCGTGCGAAAAAGGATTGAAGGTGAAACCGGGATCAGTTATACCGAATTCGCCTATCAGCTCATGCAGGGCTATGATTTTTACTGGCTCTACACCCATAAGAATTGTAAACTCCAGATGGGCGGCAGCGATCAGTGGGGAAATATGACCACCGGCACCGAATTGATCCGCCGCAAATGCGGGGGTGAAGCCTTTGTATTCACCAATCCCCTGATCACAAAATCCGATGGAGGAAAGTTCGGGAAAACAGAAAGCGGTAATGTATGGCTTGACCCGCAACGCACCACACCTTACCAGTTTTACCAGTTCTGGCTCAACGCCAGCGATACCGATGCGGAAAAATGGATCCGGATCTTTACGTTCCTGAGCAGGGATGCTATTGAGATGCTTATCCATGAACATAAGATGGATCCGGCAGCCCGGGTTCTTCAAAAAACACTTGCACAGGAGGTCACTGCTTTCATTCATGGAAAAGAGGAATTGGAAAAAGCGGTGGAAACCACACAGAAACTTTTTGCCAATCAGCATGCTCCTGCCGAAAGCCTCAGCGTGGAGGATCTTGAACAGATGGAGGGGGTCATCAAAACCGGGTTTGCAAAGGGAAAACTGGAGTCGGGAACCGATGTAGTATCATTCCTCGCCGAAACAGCCATATTACCCAGTAAAGGGGAAGCGAGGAAAATGGTACAGGGCGGGGGTATCAGCATAAACCGAAGGAAAGTGGGATCTACAGAGCAGCGAATTGACCAGCACGCACTCCTGCACGGCAAATATATCCTGGTACAAAAAGGAAAGAAGAATTACTACCTGGTCGAAGTGTTGTAGTAATCCTTCTTATATTCATTCCCGTCCCCGTGTTTTCATTTATTTTGACCAGTGGGCCGCGAACCAGTGTTTTCCTCCCTCCCCGTAACCGGTTATACAACGGGTCAGTCGTCCGTCTGAGAGGTTATCTTCCCATTTTTCCTGGTATCCTTCAGCGCTGGATTTCCGGGTCGCGTTCCAACTGTTGTAGGCCGCGTTCTCATACCAGATCACCGAAAATCTTGTCTGGTTCTGGTGATGGTAGGCGTTGACATACACCTGCTCATATTTTTTCCGGTTCATATCATCAAACCAGTTTTGATATTCCTCCTGGGTCAGTGCGCTTTTCAACACGGCTTTACCCACATTCTTTTTCTCATAAAAGGCGGTATAATAGAGTTTGCCTCCCATGGAAACCACCGAAACATTGACCGGTACAAAACCTTTCGAACCCAGGTCCTCAAAAAAGTTCTGGTGCTGCTCCGGGCTTGCGGCAAAATAGGCCGGCTGCTGGTTGGGGAGACCGGGTTTCCTGATAAAGATCGCGGCGAATTTCAGCGCACCGGCATCCAGGTAACTGTCCATCTGCTGCAATCGGTATCCTTTTTTCTCCACCCACATATCATATTCCTGCTTGAATTTCTCTTTTGACATATCGTGACGAACTTCCAACTGGTAGTTATCCGAGTTATAACGGAAGATGGCATTGAAATAGGTCTTGCCGGATACATCATAAGCATCCACCCAAACCGGATAGTAACCGCAACTCCAGATCTTCGATATTTCTGCCTGGTATTGGCTTTCGGGGATACCGTGCCTGGCTATTTCCTTAAGATTATAAGGATACCAGCAGGGTTTTTTTGCATCGGGCCACAACAGCGCTCTGCCAAGTCCCCCGTTAGGGCTTTCCGCTATGTATGGCAACCCTGTTTTATTCAGTTTAACCCAGTCGCCGTTAGGATTCGGTTCACTCATCGCTTTAATATCTATCGCATACATGTTGCTGAACTGCAAAGGCACATAGGGACCCTGTCCGTCCTTATCCGGATCCCAGATGGCGTGAACGTGCAGGTGAGGGCCGCTTGAATTTCCGCTGTTGCCCACCAACCCGATAAAGTCACCTTTTTTAACTTTAGCTCCCACTTTAAGGAGGTTCTTATTGATGGATCCTTTCTGCATATGGTAATAGCAGATTGTTTCTGAACCATTATTGATCTTAATACTGTTACCCCCTTTTGAACCGGTGTCGGATGTGGATGGCGCTTCGTTCCAGTCATTGATGAAGGCAAGCACTTCGCCATCGCCCGCTGAATAGATCTTTTTCCCATAAGCGCGGAAATTTTCATTTTTATCTTCTGTTTTTCCGGCCCTCATTTCCGACCACTTCTTCTTATCCTCATCCCAGCCTACCACCACGAGGTCATATGCAAACACCTGCCCCCCTCCACCGTGACCCGCGTCGCCGTACCAGTATTCGTTCATCAGTAGATTTTCATCCTTGGCCGGAAAGGCATAAGCGCCCCCGGGTGCCGTATTAAAATATCCCTTCAGGTTTTTGTTAATGACCATGGGTTCATTGTATCCGTCAAAAAAGAATTTGATCGTGATCTTATTGGGGTAAGGGGCGGAAAATTTAATGACTTCACCCAGTTCGTGGTAATCCCGGCTGTTTTGCCAGGAATAGGACTTACCGGCCTTGATGGTATCCTTCCCGTCTTCATCAGGCTGAAAGGTTTTGGAAATATTCTTACCGCTGCCCGTGCATTCGATGACAATCTTGTCGAGGTAAATGGTTTTGCCCTCATTGTTCTTTATTTCAGCAACAATCGACACCAGTGCCTCCGGGCTGCCTTTGGAGGTCGGAGGGGCAGTTGTAAGATATACCACATCCCCCACGAAAGTGGAAGGATCGATCTTTACAAGCGAAACTGCCGGAGCCGCCGGTTTACCGGGACGCTTTCCGGCCGTGGGTTTCCTGAACGAAAACGCCGTAACGACCAGCAGCAGCAGTACAACAACTGAGATCTTTTTCATACAAATGGTTTTTGTGTTTTTGATTATGCCGCAAGCTAAAACGGGTTTGGGAAGATGACCGCATCGGTCTTATTCTGCGGCATGAGGCAGTTAGCCTGCGGTTAGCCTACATAATTTCGGCCGGTAAAGGATGTCAGGGCAGAAGAAGCAGGTAACGAAAAGGGAATGACAATGCTTTTAAAAAAAGGGGGAATCATCAGGTTGGTTGCGACAGACAGGCAAAGGAACGCCGGGGCAAGTATCACTCCACGTCCACCTGTTTCGGGATCACCGCGCCTTCGTTTGCCTGGGGCAGAAATTTTCGTTCCCTTATCAGGTACCCGTTTCCCTTTTCACAAAAATGGACTTTCAGGTTTTCCATGCTGATGGGGTTGCCATCGGGTATGTCGGCGATATTGGAGTGAACCACATCATGCCCGTCGAGTATCACCACCAGCCCGCTGCCGATCGCTTCCATTTTATTGCCTTCGGTGATGAGCATGCCGGTATCCTCACCCAGGCCGATACCGATGGACGAAGGGTTGGTGGCCACTGCCTGGGCCAGCCGGCCAAACCGACCCCTTTTCTCAAAGTGGGAATCAATGATGATGGAATTGATGAATCCCAGGCCCGTCGTCATTTTTACTTCTCCCTTGAGGTGGGCCCGTGTGGCATTGCCTTCATAGATCATGGTATGACCCATGGCCATGGCTCCCGCCGACGTACCGGCAATCAGGAAGTTCTCTTCCTGGTATCTTTTCTTCAGGATGGCAAGAAATTCCGTGCCCCCGTCTGTTACACTCAGCCGCAACTGGTTGCCCCCGGTAAACATCACGGCATCGCAATGACGTACTTTTTCAATATGGGTATCGTCCATCGCGTCCTGCCGGTTGCGGATGTGGATCAGGCCTACATTGGTGCAACCGATCTTGCCAAAAGCATTAAGGTAATTCTCCCCCACTTCGTATGGGATCATGGAGGCGGTGGTAATCACTTCTATCCTGGCGGAAACTCCACCAGCTTCCTCCACCACGCGGCGGAGAATTCCCAACTCGAAAAAATTTAGGTTATTGCGTTTGATCTCACCGGCCTCCAGGTCCGTGCCTTTATCCTCCGCTCCGCCGATAGCGATCAGTTTTCCTTTGGGATGGTTCATTCACGGGGGTTTGATTAAAACAAATATAACTGAATAATAATGGAACGTTCCGGTACCCCGCGGCAGTATGTGGATATGTGGAAAACAGGCAAGCGGGCATCATTCTTCGATGAATAATTCCTGCAACACAACTTATTTCTTCGCGGGCCGGATCAAAAGGTAAATGATAATGCCGCCAACCGCGATCCCGCTACCGTACAGTCCGAACCACCCGGTATGTAAGAATAAATATGCCCAGATCAGCAGAGAAAGGATCACGGGCAGCGGATACAACCACATTTTGAACGGCAGCTCAGCCTTTCCCGTTTTCTTCCGGAGCAGCACCACTCCAACCGCCTGCGACATGAATTGCACGACAATCCGCATGGCCAGTATGGCTGTTATGACTTCCGAGAGCCGAAACATCAGGCTGAAGATAAACCCGAGCCCGCACAACACCAGCAGGGAAATATGCGGGAACTGTTTAACCGGATGCAGTTTGCCAAATATGCTGAAGAAATTACCGTCCACCGCAGCGGCATAGGGAATCCGGGAATATCCCAGTACCACCGCAAAAAGGGACGACATGGCGATGCAAAGAATGAGGACCGTAACCACGGCCGCGGCTTTCTGTCCATAAATTCTCTCCATAAATGTGCTCACCAGGTATTTATCCATGCCGGCGGCTTCCTGCCAGGGTATGACCGACATCACGCTGATGTTCATCAGCAGGTAGAGTATGGCGATTCCGAAAATCGAGATGAATATGCTGCGGGGAATATTCACTTCAGGCCGTTTAATCTCTCCACCGAGGTGGCAAACATTATAATAGCCCAGGTAACTGTACACCGTTTTCAACGACCCATGCGCGATGGCCGTCCAGAAAGCAAACGTAAAAAAAGAATCATCCCCCGAGGGCAACAGCGGAATACTGTGCTGCCGGTTCACCAGGCCGCTGATGATGATCCAGATGATCGTCAGGATAACGATCGTACCCAGTACAACGGAGATCCTGCCAATCGTTTCAATTTTCCTGTAAAGCAGCACCAGTACAAATAATACGAGTCCGCCGGAAACAAGTTTCTCCTGCCAGAATGAAAGATCGACCAGGTAACCGAGGTACTGCGCAAAACCAATGGCGGCAGAAGCCACCACCAGCGGCGCCTGTATGGAAGTTTGCCAGACAAATAAAAAACTCATGAGTTTCCCGCCCTTTTCGCCAAAGGCAATCCGGTGAAAATTATAAGTCCCCCCCGCCAGCGGGTACCGGGCCCCCAGTTCACTCCAGATCATCCCGTCAACAAAAGCGGTGAAGGCCCCGAAAATCCAAGCCCAGATAAACAACCCGTTGCTGAAATAACCCACTACCAGGGGCATGACCACAAAGGGTCCGATTCCCACCATGTCGATCATGTTGATGGCGGTGGCCTGAAGCAGACTGATCTTGCGGTTGATGAGGATGGAGGACATTTCATGCAAGATAGCAATAGGGAAACGTAAGTTGTGATGCCTCCTTTAAAAAACAAAACGGCATGGCGCCGTTTTGTTCCTACAGGTTCAGTTAATATTATCAGCTCCTGAGAAATGCGTTGATCCCCTCTACCAACACATCCAGGTTCTTCGTGGTCGTGTACACATTCGGCGTAACCCGCACGCCCACGATGTTTTCCCAGTTGATAGCCACGGTATGCACTTTAAACTTATCCAGCAGGAAACTGTCGAGTTCGCCGGGCTTTTTCCCTTCAATCCCAATGTTGCCGATGGCGCATCCCCATTTCGGATGCAGGGAGGTATTCAGTTTAACTTTCGGGAGGTCTTTTACTTTGTCCATCCAGTAGTTTTTCAGGTAATGCAGCCGCTTTTCCTTGCGTTCGCTACCGATCATTTCATGAAACTCGACCGCCTTGCCGATTGCCTGTTCAATGAAAAAGGGGCGGGTGCCAAGCGCTTCGAATTTGCGGATATCATCCTTTAGCGGGTTGTCCACCGCGAACATCGGGTACAGGTTCCTGATTTTTTCCTTCTTTACATATAGCACTCCCGAACCGATAGGGGCATATAACCACTTGTGCAGGCTGGCGGCAAAATAATCCGCATCCAGGTCGGGTATCTTAAAATTAAAATGGGCGAAACTGTGTGCCCCGTCGACCACCACTTCAATCCCTCTCTTATGCGCCTCCTGCGCGATCTTCTTAACGGGGAGTATCTGGCCGTTCCAGTTGATCACATGCGTGATATGCACCACTTTAGTCCTGGCTGTGAATGCATTCACATATTGCTGCACCATGTAGTTCTCATCCTCGCTGGGGAGTTCAAGATTGATCCACACCATTTTGATCCCGTCCCGCAGTTCTCTTTGTTTATACGCATTGATCATATTGGGATAATCCTGTTTGGCGGCTACCACTTCGTCCCCGGCTTTCAGCTGCAGGCCAAAGATGATCGTCTCCAGTCCTTCGCTGGAATTGCGGTTGACGGCGATCTCGTCCGGGGAACACCCGGCTATGCGGGCCAGGTTTTTCCTGAGCGGTTCGCGACCCTGGTCGAGTACCCTCCACATATAATAACTCGGCGCTTCGTTGCTGAGATCATAATAACGCTTCATGGCATCCTGTACGGTTCTGGGTGCGGGAGAAACGCCGCCATTGTTCAGGTTGATGATGCCCGGTGAAACGGTAAAGGATTGCTGGATATAATACCAGAAGTCCTCTTCCGTTGCCAGGTCGTCGGGCGAAATCCCGGCCGCGTCCCGCAGGGCCGATTCCAGGTTCCGGCTCCAGGCAGGCTGGGTAAGGGATGATAAAAACGCGGTGGCGGAAAAGAGACCGGCTTTTTGCAAAAAACGCCGGCGGTAATTCGGATGATTTCCAGGTGAAGCGCCCATAACTCAATTTTTTTTAAATGTACTGAAATCCCGCTTCCGCGTGCAACCATTCAACACATTCGCTCCGGCTGAGCCGGGGCGTGTGCTTTGGCCGGCTGATCAAAAAAAACTAACTTCCAACCCTAACCAACGGCATATGAAAATACTCGAGATCAAAGTGCTGAGAGGCCCCAATTACTGGAGTGTGCGGCGTATCAAGCTGATCCAGATGAAGCTCGACCTGGAGGAACTGGAGCAATACCCGACCAATAAGATCCCCGGGTTCAGGGAACGGCTGGAAGAATTGTTTCCCACCATGATCGAGCACCGGTGCAGTGAGTCAACCAGGGGCGGTTTTTTTAAAAGAGTGGACGAGGGCACCTGGATGGGACATGTGATCGAGCATATTGCGCTGGAACTGCAGACCCTGGCGGGAATGGATGTGGGGTTTGGAAGGACCCGCACCCCCGACGGAGAAAAGGAAGGTATTTATTATGTGGTGTTCAGCTATATGGAAGAAGATGCCGGTGTTTACGCGGCTAAAGCTTCCGTTCGAATCGCGCAGGCACTGGTGGACGGCACGGCCTACGACCTGGCCACCGACATTCAGCAACTGAGGGAAATAAGGGAGGATACCAGACTGGGGCCCTCCACCGGTTGCATTGTGGACGAAGCGGTTAAAAGAGGCATTCCCTATATCCGCCTCAACAGGCAAAGCCTTGTACAACTGGGATACGGAATAAATCAAAAAAGAATTCGCGCCACGATCGCCTCCACCACCTCCAATATCGCGGTGGATATCGCCTGCGATAAGGAAGAAACCAAAATGCTGCTGGAAGCGGCCGAAATTCCGGTACCCAAAGGAACGGTAGTGAGAACGGAAGCGGGTCTCGAGGAAGCCATTCAAAAGTTTGGCTACCCGCTTGTCATTAAACCCATCGATGGAAATCACGGAAAAGGGAACACCACCAATATCACTACCCGGGAACAGGCGCAAAAAGCGTTTGAGGCGGCAAAAGTTTATAACAGGAGCCTGATCGTGGAACGATTCATCACCGGTTATGATTTCCGCTGCCTGGTCATCAACAACAAATTCATCTGTGCGGCGCTTCGTACCCCTGCTTCCGTGGTGGGCGACGGGGTGCATTCCATTCACTGGCTGATCGATGAAACGAACCGGGATCCCCGCAGGGGTTTTGGTCATGAAAAAGTGCTTACGCAGATCACGGTCGACCAGTTTACGCAAAAGATGCTGGATGATGCCGGGCTTACGCTGGAACATATTCCTGCAAAAGGGGAACGCGTGCTTTTAAAGCCTACAGCCAACCTTTCCACCGGGGGAACATCCACGGATGTAACGGATGAGGTGCATCCCGCCAATATTTTCATGTTCGAACGAATCGCCCGCATCATCGGGCTCGATATCTGCGGCATCGATGTGATGGCCACGGATCTTCGCACACCCATTTCGGAAAACGGGGGAGCCATCCTGGAAGTGAACGCCGCCCCCGGGTTCCGGATGCATATCGAACCGGCGGAAGGATTACCCCGAAATGTTGCGGAACCCGTAGTGGATATGCTGTTCCCCAGGGGCAGCGCCGGAAGGATCCCGATCATTGCCATTACCGGAACCAACGGCAAGACCACCACTACGCGCTTAACGGCGCATATCGCGAAAAGCGCGGGGAAAAAAGTCGGGTATACCACCAGCGACGGCGTGTACATTCAAAACCAGCTGATGATGAAGGGCGACTGCACCGGCCCGGTTTCATCGGCATTTGTGCTGAAAGATCCGACCGTTGACTTCGCCGTACTGGAATGTGCCAGGGGGGGTATCCTGAAATCGGGTCTCGCTTTTCAGAATTGCGAAGTGGCGGTGGTGACCAACGTGGCGGCCGATCATATCGGTCTCGGCGGTATCAATACCGTGGAAGCCATGGCCAAGGTGAAGGCCGTGGTACCTGAAACGGTGTTCCCCCACGGGTATGCCGTGCTTAATGCCGATGACGACCTGGTGTACCGGATGAAGAACGACCTGAAGTGCAATATCGCCCTGTTCAGCATGGATGAACATAATCCAAGGATCAGGGAGCATGCGGCGGAAAACGGTTTATCCTGCGTGTATGAAAACGGGTTTGTCACACTGATGAAAGGAAACTGGAAGATCCGGGTGCTGGATGTAAAAAAGATCCCGCTGACTTTCGAAGGTAAAGCGGTGCATAATATCAACAACTGCCTGCCATCGGTGCTGGCCTGTTATCTATTCCGCGATATTTCCATTGAGGATATCCGGACGGGTTTGCAGACCTTTATCCCCTCCGAAAGCCTGACACCGGGCCGTCTGAACTTCTTCCATTTCCGGAATTTCACGATGCTGGCCGATTTCGCGCATAACCCGCACGGGCTGAAACTGCTTTGCGATTTTGTAAGCAAACTGGATTACCCGACGCGTATTGGGGTAATCAGCGGTACGGGCGACCGTCGGGATGAAGATATCCGCGAACTGGGTGAGATCTCGGCGCAATATTTCGACGAGATCATCATTCGTTGCGACAAGAACCTCCGGGGCCGGAGCGCCGAGGAGATCATCGGGCTGCTCCGGGAAGGTATCGAACTGGTCAACCCCTCCATTCCGGTAATGGTCATTCCCAACGAGGACCAGGCGCTGGATTATATTTACGAAAACCCGAAGCAGGGAGCCCTTTATACGATTATGTGCGATGTGGTAGCCAGGGCATTGGATAAGATCAGGGAACTGAAGGAAAGGGAGGAAAAAGAGGGAGCGATCACTCCTCAACCTGTATAAATTATTTGAAACCGTTATTTGGGATGAAGCCGGTTTAGACCTATTTTTGCACTCCGTTTTTAAAACGGATACGGATTGACCCATGGTGTAACGGTAGCACTACAGATTTTGGTTCTGTCTGTTAAGGTTCGAATCCTTATGGGTCAACAGAAAAGCCTGTAACAAATTGATTTACAGGCTTTTTTAATTTTAGGTAAAACATGGGTAAAACATTGGTAGTTAATTTGGCCCCTTTTACTCATTGGGACCTGCTTTCACATAGATAACTGCAATCTCTGGTTCAATGCCAAAATCCCATTCTTCTTTTGTACTCTGATCCTCATCCCTGTTCCAATGCATCAGGGTTAACCTTACATTGAAATCCTTTCTGGCTTCCTGTATGATCATATCAGCTTCTTCCTTTGAAATAATCCTACTGCCATACTTGATGGTCCCTTCTTCATGGTCTATGCAATAAGTAACCCACTTATCAGGAAGGGTTTTTGCAATGGCCTGTCTAAGCTTGTCCTTGTCATTATTTGCAAGGGCCTGAAGTAATATCTTCTTTTTATTCTTATCCATCACTAAAGTTTGTTTAATCCATTTTTAAGGCCTTTCTAGCCAGTTCCAGAAGCTTTTCTTCATCCAGCATTGCAAGTATCTTGAAACTGTCAGCATAGCCCCCTAAATGCTTCATAAGCATATCCAGTGCCTTTAACCTAATAGCTTCAGTTTCTCCATTCAGGGCTAGCCCCTTAATTTGAAGGACCACTTCCTTCAACTTGATTTCTACTTCCTCCTGAATCTTTTCCTGGCCCCTAACTATATCATTCATAATCTCATCATTTTTCAACAATCTTTGGCCTTGTGAATAGGCTGATCTCTTTGAGTATCCTGCCTGAATAGCTGCTTCAGTTGCATTCCCACAAAGAAGATATTCTGATTTAAACAAGTTTCTTCTATGATTCACTAGCCTGTAATTGATTGATCAAAATCCCTGAAACATCATACTGGCAAGACTTTGCAGATTGAATCTTCCTAAGATTAGCCCTGATCTGTCTTACCCTGCTTTTCTTATCTTCCTTAGATAGTACTTCAGAAGGAAATCCTTTGATCTTTTGCCTTATCAGTTCTTCTGCATTGCAGGGAAGAAATTTTTCATACTCCTTTAGCAAAAGCAGGGGAATAGTAGAGCAATTAACCTGCTTTTTACTTTTAATCTCAATACTGTCAGATTTCATTATTGACTTGTATTTTGTTAATAGGTCCTCCTTACAAATTGATTCAAAATCAGGCTTCATCAGATCATCCACCCTAAGAAGACTTTTTTTGAAACATACCAAGGGCTTCTTATAGTGATTCTCAATTTTCAGATAGTTCTGAAATTGATCATAACCAAAATATTCACTTAGCTTTTGTCTTTCTTCTTTTGTCAGTTTGTTTTTAATATTCCTACCAGCATCATATAGCTTCACTCTAAGGATCTTATCATCAAAGTATTTCCCATGATCAAAGGATCTGGCCTTCATTCCCTGAATCCTTACATGGCTATTAAATACCTCAATAGCAGGAAATGGAATTTTTAAAGTAGTGCCAAACTCAAATACATTCACATCAGCCTTGCCTATATCCAGATTTAATACATCAGAAAGGTGATCTACCCCCTTTCTAAAATCATCAGAACTGAATTGAAAATTCTGACCTGTAAAGAAATATGGAATGCTTCCCCTCAACTTCATTCTTCCAGCCTCCTGATTGATCAATATTTCAACAGCCTTGCACCCCTCATAAATGAATTTATTCCACCCTGAAGAATAGCTGGCTTCATGGTCCAAATAGCCTAAACATATCTTATCTTTGTCTAGACTTTTAGTTGCTTCTAAGAAGTCAAAATTCATTTATATCCAATTCAACAGGCCCTATTCAGGGCTTGTTCTTTTATGTGCTTGCCCAGGTACTTCAATACTTCATCCTTACTTTCCACAAGGGACCTGAATAGATGAATCTCCAAAATATCCCTGCATGGTTTGAATAAAATAAACAGATCATTGGTACTTCTTATCCTGCCTTCCACATTAGATACCCCAATATCACCATAGCCAACTAAGAAAGGGTAGTCAGTTGCCTCCCATAAAGTAGAAAAAAACCTGAAAGGCTTGTTTTGCTTATAGACAGAAGTTTCATCCTTTCTGAATGTTCCTGTAACCTGGCCCTTTCTTTTCTCTGTTAATGCCCTGCCCTTATTTTGTAGCTTCAGGAAACAATCACCAGAAAAGGCAATCCTTTCAGGAAGAATTGATTTTTCCCCCTCTTTCAGATAGTAGCTTGATTTTGTTCCCTCCTTTTGACCATAGACAAAAACTTCATGCTTCTTTGAAATCAAATACTCTTTCATATCCTTAATGTTTAGTTACATAATATTTCTCCAGGTGAGCATCTATATCAGATGACTTGATATAGATTTTACTCTTGAATTGAGTGAAGGGGATTGTTCCTTTCTTTAGGTAGGAATCAAATGTCTTAGTACAGACATTTAACCTTTTGCAAGCTTCTGCCTTGCTTATCCATTTAGGGGAATCTATTTCAGGCTGCTTAGATGCAAGTAGCCCTAAAATTTGAGACAGACTTGATTCAAAGAATTCTAACTTCTCTTTTGGGATCATCACAATTTCCATCTTTTTCCTACTCTTGTTTTGTCAAGAATCTGATGCAAGATGGAAAATAAAGGAGGGAAAATTGAAACAAGAATGGGGGGTAAAAAGGGCCTATTTATGTTTCACTATCATCTTATTATATAGTTTCTAATTGTATTTATTTCTAAGTCTGCATTGTAATCTGATAAGGATAAAAATTGCTGAATAATTCTTAATTCTTCATTTGCTGTTTTCTGACCATGAGGAATCAAACTAGTGTATTTGTAAAAGAAATTGTGAAGATCCTTGCAGGCTTTTTTCATTGTATAATTATCAAATTCCTTTTTTGTAAATGTTTCTCCCTTATTATAGCCTCTTTTCCCTTTGGAAAGAATTCTTTGATACTGCCTTCTGAAGTGAAGAAATCCATCTAATTCAATAGGTATATTTACAAGTCTTGAATCATCCATTCTTGTTAACATTGCAAAGACCATTTCAAACAAAAAATCAGTCATACTTCCTTTCATTACTATGGTTTTCCCATTGTAAAAGGAAAATTTGACCACCTTAATGGAATCTTTAGTAATGTTTAAGAAATCACTTTTCCTTTTCTCCATAATGGTGGCTATCTGGATAATTTCTGAAACAGGTATAGCATTAAGTTTAGCAACCTTTTCAAGCTTGTAAGAATGGGAAGACTTTCTTTTTATAATTCTCAAAGAAGCAAATAAAATGTAAAACAAGTTTATTGCTGAAGTGTCAATCTTCCCTTTTTCAATAGATGGCTTTAAGATATCTGAAATAATTTTTTTTTGTTTTTCAGTAGGGTGATCCTCTATGGCTGCATAATAACCTGCAATTCCAAACTGAACATCATGTCTTAAAATATCAAAAAAGCTTATGTTCATTACTTGCCTGTTAACTCATTTTAATTCAATTTCTTTAAAGATATTTTGAAGGAAGTCTTGGCTGAACCTGTCAATTTTGGCTTCAAGTCCTGAAATCTGAATTGCCTTAATCTTTTTATTCTGCATTTCATGTAGTTCAACTAAGTTAATCTGATGGCCCAAAAATATCTGATGCTTCCCACTATATAAATAGACTGTTGAAATGGGATCACTAAGAATGAACTTAGAATTGTCTTCAAATATTATTACTCCACCTTTTTGAAGCATAATATCTAGGGGAACAGAACTTACAATTATGAACAGGCCAATTTCATAAAGAGGCTTATCTTGACTGTCTAGGGTAGTTGTCTTTTTTACAATTATGGGAATTTGGGAGGGAGTTCTTTCATCTAAGAATTGTATTATTCTTTTATTCTGGTCCTTCTGAATAGTTACTTTTAAGTCTTGGGAAAAGATTATTGATGCCAGGGATAAAAGAGGGGCAATTATTGATATTTTCTTCATAATTACTTTATTGCTTAGGGGTAAGAAATCATCCCCTTTTCTAAGGTAATAAAAGGTAATGGGCTACTAAGGCTTCAGAAATTTAGAAACATGCAAATTTTTAATTACTTTGGTTCAACCCTTGTAATATCTTTTAACTATTAGAATCCATTCATTATTAATTATTCTATTTACACTTGAATAACATACTGATATTCATTTGTTTAACAAATTAGTTTAGTTAAAGCTAAACTTTATGCATAAATTTGATCTAAAGAAGATTGATGCTGTAAAGGGAAGGGAAACTTTCTTTCAACTGACAATTGATGATGTATTTGAATTTTCAGGCAAAGAGACTCAAGAAGAATTAAATTCAAAAAAGACTGGTGTTCTAGATGAATTTGAGAATAACCTTGAGAAAAAATACCAATCAAAATTAGCTGGAATTTATACTTATATGAATCTTGTTGCACAAGGTGTATCAGTTTCAAAGGAGAAATTCAGGGATATTACTCCAGACAAGGAAATGATTAAAGAATATGAATTTAAAAATGGAGATTTAAGGGTATATGCTATAAAAATTGATATTGGTAAAGTAATTCTTTTTCCTGGCTATAAAAACAACCAAAAAAATGATATAAAAGCATTTAGATCCTTAAAAAAGCAATACTTAAAAAGCATAAAGAAATAACATGAAAAGAGATAAACTTTTACGAAGTAAAGAATGGTGGTTAACTCATATTCAAAATGATCTGTATAATATCATTAAATCTTACAAAGAAAGTAATGGTAAGAAAAATGTTGATATCGCAAAAAAACTAAAGGTAAGCAAAGGATATGTATCACAGCTTTTGTCAGGCAACTATGATCACAAACTTAGCAAAATGGTAGAACTTGCTTTAGAGTTTGGCAAGGCCCCACAAGTTGAGTTCATTGACATTGAGGATTATATTAAACAGGATGAATTGAACTTAAAAAGCATTAGCATAACTGTTCCTGCTAATTATTCTACACAAATAAGTAAACAAAGCTCTCTAAGGGAATATAAAAATATCAATAGTGAAAGTGGATTTGTATATTCTGATATTGCAATAGACCATTTAGGAGAAAACTAAGTAATTTATTTATGGAAATTTCATTCAGATATAAGAAAGCTCAAATAATTGAATACTCCTTCAAATCTGAATCTGAATTTGACAGATCAGGAAATGTTGAATTTAGAATTGGGCTTAGATTTTCCAATGAGGAAAAAAGTGTAATTATTCTTTGTGAAGTTACTTTTTTTGACAAAAGTGGAATTAATCCTGGTTTAATTTTTAAAGTAGCTCATTACTTTGAGATTAAAGAATATGACAAGTTAATAACTAAAGAAAACAATTCAACAAACATCAAATTGCCTGATGAATTTTTATTAGAAGCAATAAATTTGTCAATTGGATCTACAAGGGGTATGTTAATTGTTAAAAATTCAGGCACTTCACTGGAAAGTCTGATTCTTCCTAATTTTGATCATGCCAAACTACTTGAGGGCATTAAAAAAAATATTCCAATTGTTTAGCTTTTAATGTTCTGAAAAATAGCTTCATGGGCTTCATCCTGACTTTCAATATCAAAACTGTCAAGATAAATTTGTGTAGTCTTGCTATCTGAATGACCTAACAATTTTTGAATATCTAACAGGCTGGTTTTTTTCTTCCTTGCCATATCAGCAAATGAATGCCTTGCAATGTGTGAAGAAAGGTTCTTTTCAATATCAGCCTTTTCAGCAACTTCCTTCAGGCACTTGTTAATCAGGGCTGCTTTTGCCTCCAGCTGCCTTTTGAAGAATGCTTTGTTCTCTCTGTTAATATCATTTCTAAGGAATGGGAAAATGAAATCATCAGATTTTCTTCCCTTCACCTTATACAGATCAAGAATATTGAGGGCTTTAGGAAGCAGCTTGACTGATCTTTTTTTATCAGTCTTGCCCATCTCATAAACCAGCCTTCCCTCTTTCACATTGGACCATGTTAGCTGAATCAGATCCCCTATCCTTATCCCTGCACAATAGAAAGAAAATAGAAACATATTCCTTGCATCAAATTGCCTTGTACCAGCTTCCAACTTTTGATCTTCCAGCCTCTTTATTTCATCAGGGTTCAATCTTTCTTTCCTTTGTGTTTTGTCAGCCTCCAGCTTGAATGCAAAGAAGGGATTCATATCCTGTCTGAAGTAGTTTTTCCCCGGCTCCTTTATTGCCTTGTAAAGTATGCTTCTGAAGGATTTCAGATGATTGTGAATTGTATTTTTTAAGTAACCCACTCTTTTCAGATGGCCTTTATATTCCTCCAAAAAATCAATATTTATTTCATCAAAGGGAAGGTCCTTCCCCTCTAGAAATCCTTCCTTCAACTCTTTTAAAATGCTTTTATGGGTCTTTAAAGTACCATAGGATTGATTTTTTTCCAGTAGATCATTCTGTCTCTCCCAATATTGAATAAAGCTTTTATCTGAATGGCCTGAATCTGTGGTAATAACCTGCTTCTTCAGGCTCCTAGATGATAAGGCCTGATCATTTGCCTCAAGCTTGTCCTTAGCTGCCAGTATCTTCCTGACCTGCTTGTCAATATCTGCATTGATCTTCTTAGCCAATGGATTAACCCTAACACTAGAATAGCCCCTTTTCAGGGCTTTTAATTCTGTGGGGTTAAGGTCCTCTTTGTCATTTGAAGTGATTCTAGGCCTAGTTTCATGCATCCTGGAAGCCCCAGGATTCCATTCAACTTCTTGACAGGAATAGCCAGTAGCTATGTAGGAAGATTTTCTGTTATGGGTAATTCTTACCCAAATTGGAAGGGTCCCATCTGAAAGGATTTTATCAGTTCTAAGAAGGACCTTGACTTTTGGCTGCTTCATAATGGTATCTTTTAATCCACTATAAAGATAGTCAGGTAAAACATAGGTAAAACATTTGCTTCCTATCTTTTTCCTTCCTTTTCCCTCTTTTAACCTTTTGAAATGCCTTACAGTTGTGGATTACAGGCCATGTCCCCTGAATCTGGAAGAATTTGAATGAATCAAAAAGAAGCCTTTCTAGTCCTTATGGGTCAACAAAACAAAAGCCTCTGAATCAGGGGCTTTTGTTTTGCAATCTAATTTTTTATCCGGCCGATACATTTTTTGAGACTTTCAACCCATGTTTTCGGTTCCAATTTAAACACCGACCGGATTTTTGCCGTGTCCAGTGCCGAATACGACGGTCTCTTCGCCGCCGTCGGATAGGCCGATGTGGGGATCGGGTTGATCCGGCAACCCGCGCCTGTTATTTCATTAATCGCCACGGCGAGATCATACCAACTGATCACCCCTTTGTTGCAATAATGATAGATGCCGGGTTCCCATTTACCGGATTGGATGATCTGTAAAATAGCCTTCGCCAGGTCGCCGGCATAGGTAGGTGAACCCAGCTGATCGCTCACTACTCCGATCTCTTCTTTTTCCTTCATGAGTGTGAGCATCGTGCGGACAAAATTCTTCCCATACTCCGAATAAACCCACGATGTACGTATGATAATACTTTCCGGGTTAAATTGAAGGGCCTGTTTCTCCCCTTCCAGTTTGGAGGCGCCATAAACGCTTTGCGGATTGACGGGCGCATCTTCCTGATAAGGCTTATTGGCAATCCCGTCAAACACATAATCGGTGGAGATATGGATCAGTTTTGTTCCGGATTGTTTGCAAACGGCAGCCAGGACACCCACCGCCTCGCCATTGATCTGAAAGGCCCGCTCTTTTTCCGATTCGGCCCGGTCAACCGCGGTGTAGGCCGCGCAGTTTACCAGGTAGGCCGGCCGGTATATGCTGAAATAATGCCTGACCATTTCAAAATGATGGATGGGCAGATCCTCCCTGGAGAGAAACAGGAATTCATACTGCGGATAGTCCGGGGCGAGCCGCTGCAACTCTCTCCCCAATTGCCCGTTGGCGCCGGTTACCAGCACCCGGGGTAGCGGGTTGGGAGGATTATCGGCAAACTGTTCCATCGGCCCTGGTAATTTTATATTTCAAAATGACCGGCACAATGAGCAAACCCGGGTAACTGCAGATCTTTCCCGGAAACGATCCTGTGTTTCTCCGGAATACCCCAGTCAATATTCAGTTCGGCGTCATTGTAAATAATTCCGGTCTCACTTTCCTTGTTGTAAAAACTGTCACACTTATAAAGTACATCTGCTCTTTTGCTCAGTACAGAAAACCCATGCGCGAATCCCTTCGGAATGAATAACTGTAACCGGTTTTTGCCGGATAAGATTTTGCAGTAAGTTTTGCCATAGGTGGATGAATTTTTCCGGATATCCACCACTACATCCAGGATTTTACCCCGCAGAACCCTTACCAGTTTTGACTGGGCAAACGGCGGTAACTGGTAATGCAAACCGCGTATCACCCCGTAAACGGAAGAGGACTGGTTGTCCTGCACCCAGCGCAGATCGACTCCCTGCTGCTTAAATACATTTTCATTATATGATTCAAAAAAACAACCCCTGTCATCCTCAAAAACGGCGGGTTCAAAAAGCAGCAGGCCCTCTATTTCGGTTTTGATAAACGGCATATTATAAACTCCAGTAGGTTCGGTTAATGATCTTGTTCCGGTAAATTCCTTTCAGGTCGGCTACCAACCCGTGCGTCCGGGTAATACCAGAAAAATACGCGTCGTCCAGGTCCCTGTACTCATTGTGCGGTACCGTAACGATCACCGCATCATAATCTGTTGCTGTTTCCGCGGTCAGTTCAAACCCGTATTCATGCTTCAGCTCTTCCGAATCCGCGTGGGGATCCTCCACATCCACATTCACATAATAGGATTGCAGCGCTTTCACAATGTCCGCCACTTTGGAGTTGCGTATATCACTCACGTTTTCCTTGAACGTGGCGCCTTTTACCAGCACTTTGGCCGCCTTTACATCGGAGGTGTTTTTGATAATATGCTGGATCACTGTTTTGGCCACATACTTGGCCATATTGTCGTTGATGTTACGGCCGGCCAGGATCACTTCGGCATCATAGCCCAGTTCACTGGCCTTATAGGTGAGATAATAAGGATCCACCCCTATGCAATGACCCCCCACCAGGCCCGGCTGGAATTTCAGGAAGTTCCATTTGGTGCCCGCGGCTTCCAGCACTTCATAGGTGTTTATCTTCATCATATTAAAAATGATGGATAATTCGTTCATCAGGGCGATGTTCAGATCACGCTGGGTATTTTCGATGATCTTCGCCGCTTCGGCCACCTTAATGGAAGAAGCCCGGTGCACACCGGCTTTCACCACCAGTTCATAGGTTTTCGCGATCTCTTCGAGCGATTCCGCATCGCAACCCGAAACCACTTTAATGATCGTGGAAAGCGTATGATTTTTGTCCCCGGGATTGATCCGTTCGGGGGAGTAACCCAGTTTAAAATCCCGGATATTGCTGAGTCCGGAAAGTTTTTCGATGATGGGAAGGCAATCCTCTTCGGTACATCCCGGGTACACGGTGGATTCAAACACCACGTAATCCCCTTTTTTGATCACTTTGCCTACGGTTTCGGATGCCTTTTTTACCGGTGCCAGATCCGGCACATTGTGCTCATCCACCGGGGTGGGAACGGCTACGATGAAAAACCGCGCCTCTTTCAGTTCATCCAGCGAATCCGTAAACCGGATATCGCAGCCTTCAAAATCCTCCTTGGGGATTTCGTTGCTGGGATCGATGCCCGCCTTCATCATCTCAATCCTCCTGGCGCTGATATCAAACCCGATCACGGAAATTTTCCTGGCAAATTCCAGCGCGATCGGGAGACCCACATACCCCAGACCGATCACGGCCAGTTTCGCTTTTTTATCTATTAAATCCTGGTACATGCTTATTTACTTCTGACTGATGAATTCCTTGGGTTGTTTATTCCATTCTTCCTCCGGCAGCGACCTGAAGTATTCATAGGTCCGCTTCAGTCCTTCGCTCCTGTTCACTTTCGGCTCCCAGCCCAGCAGTTTCTTTGCCTTGCTGATATCGGGTTGCCGCTGCTTGGGGTCGTCTACGGGTAAAGGTTTATAGATGATCTTCACCTTATTGCCGGTAAGTTGCAGCACTTCTTCAGCGAAATCCTTCAGCGAGATTTCGTTGGGATTGCCCAGGTTCACCGGCATTGCATAATCGCTGAGCAGTAAACGGTAGATCCCTTCCACGAGATCGTCCACGTAACAGAAGCTGCGCGTCTGCGATCCGTCGCCGAATACGGTGAGATCCTCTCCCCGTAATGCCTGCCCGATGAAAGCCGGCAGGGCTCTCCCATCATTCAAACGCATACGCGGACCATAGGTATTGAAGATCCTGACGATCCGTGTATCCACGCCATGGAAACTATGATAGGCCATGGTGATGGATTCCATATAGCGTTTGGCCTCATCATATACACCTCTCGGACCCACGGGATTCACATTACCCCAGTATTCTTCGGTCTGCGGATGCACCAGCGGGTCGCCGTACACTTCGCTGGTGGAGGCCACCAGCATCCGGGCGCCTTTAGCCTTGGCGAGACCCAGGCAGTTATGTGTGCCCATGGCGCCCACTTTCAGTGTCTGGATCGGGATCTTCAGGTAATCGATCGGGCTGGCGGGTGAAGCGAAGTGGAGAATATAATCCAGCTGGCCGGGTATATGTATGAACTTGGTCACATCATGATGATAAAACTCAAAATGCTCCAGTTTGAACAGGTGCTCTATATTTCGCAGGTCGCCCGTAATCAGGTTATCCATCCCGAAGACATGGTACCCCTCCTTTATGAACCGGTCGCAAAGATGCGAGCCCAGGAAACCGGCCGCCCCGGTGATCAAAACGCGTTTACGTTGCATGCTTGCCATATTATTTTATCACCTCCCTTCCCACGCTCTGGTAGTAAAATCCGAGATCCTTCATCGCGGAAAGGTCAAAAAGGTTTCTGCCGTCGAAGATAGCCTTGTTTTTCAGGGTGGCGGACACTCTTGAAAAATCAGGGGTACGGAATTCGTTCCACTCGGTGGCGATGATCAGTGCGTCGGCATTTTCCAGGGCCTCGTACTGGCTGTCCGCATACTGGATCGAATCCCCGATCTCATTCTTCACATTTTTCATGGCTTCGGGATCGAAGGCGGCCACGGTAGCGCCCGCTCGCAGCAATTCCCGGATCATATAAAGTGCCGGGGCCTCCCGTATATCATCCGTATTAGGCTTAAATGCCAGTCCCCAAAGGGCAAAATGTTTTCCTTTCAGATCGTTGTTGAAATATTGTTTTATCCCGGGCAAAAGGTGCAGTTTTTGTTCTTCATTTACTTCCATCACCGCATTCAGGATCCTGAATTCATAATTCACCTGGTTCGATGATTTCACCAGGGCCTGGACATCTTTAGGAAAACAACTCCCGCCATACCCGATACCGGGAAATAAAAACCGCTTCCCGATCCGCTCGTCGCTCCCAATGCCCCTGCGCACCATATCCACATCGGCGCCGAGTTTTTCACACAAACGGGCGATCTCATTCATGAAAGAGATCTTGGCGGCCAGGAAAGAATTGGCGGCATACTTGGTCAGTTCCGCCGAACGTTCATCCATATAGATCACAGGATTTCCCTGGCGAACAAACGGCGCGTATAATTCATTCATGATCTTCCTGGCTTTTTCGGACCGGGTGCCGATCACCACCCGGTCGGGTTTCATGAAATCCTCAACCGCCACGCCTTCACGAAGGAACTCGGGGTTGCTGACCACATCGAATTCGCCTTTGTAATTTTTTTCAATGACTTCCCGAACTTTCTCCGCAGTGCCAACGGGTACGGTGCTTTTATCAACGATCACTTTATAATCATTCAGCAATTTACCCAGATCACCGGCCACACCCAGGATATATTTAAGGTCGGCCGAACCATCTTCCCCCGGGGGTGTGGGCAACGCCAGGAAAATGATCGTGGCGTCCCGGATCCCATCGGCCAGGTTCGTGGTGAAATGTAGCCGGTTCTCCTTCAGGTTCCGGAGAAAAAGCTTTTCGAGCCCGGGTTCAAAAATCGTGATCTCGCCCTTGCTCAGCTTTTCGACCTTTGCGGCGTCAATATCGACGCAGGTCACGTCATTACCTGTTTCGGCAAAACAAGTTCCCGTAACTAAACCAACATAGCCTGTTCCAACTACTGCGATCTTCATACTTAGTTATATTTGTTTATAAATTCCAATACTTTCGAACTGATAAAATCCAGCTGCTCTTGATCCAGTTCCGTATGAACCGGAAGTGAAATCACTCTTTCCGTCAGCCGGTCGGTAACCGGCATCGGTTGTGAAGCCACGTTAAACTGTTCAAACATCTTTTGCTTATGACCCGGTACCGGGTAATAGATCATGGAAGGCACCCCGTTTTCGGCCAGGTATTTTTTTAGTCCTTCGCGGTCTACATTTTCCAGGAGGAGGGTGTACTGGTGAAAAACATGACCGGAGTAAGCTGAGCGGTAGGGTGTGGTGATCGCTGAACATCCCGCGAACGCCCTGTCGTAATGATCAGCGGCCCTTCTCCTGGCCTCCGCGTATTCATCCAGGTGACGTAATTTAATATCCAGGATAGCGGCCTGGATCGTATCGAGCCGGCTGTTGCAACCCACGAGGTCATGATAATACTGGCGACTCTGCCCGTGATTCGCTATCATCTTCATTTTCGCAGCCAGTTCATCATCCTGGGTGAATATGGCGCCGCCGTCGCCAAAGGCACCCAGGTTCTTGGATGGGTAGAATGAGGTGGCTCCGATATGACCGATGGTTCCCGTTTTCCTGCTGCTGCCATCTGAAAAGTAATAATCACAGCCGATGGCCTGCGCGTTATCCTCGATCACAAACAGGTTGTGTTTTTCCGCAATAGCCATGATCTCCTCCATCGGGGCCGACTGGCCGTACAGATGCACCGGCACAATGGCTTTGGTTTTGGGTGTAATCGCATTCTCGATCACGGCCGGATCGATACAGAATGTTTGGGAATCCACTTCCACAAACACCGGGGTCAGCCTGAGTAAAGCAATTACTTCCGTGGTGGCGATATATGTAAAGGAAGGTGTTATGACCTCATCACCCGGTTGCAGACCCAGCGCCATCATGGCTATCTGGAGGGCATCGGTTCCGTTAGCACAGGGTATCGTGTGCCGGCTGCCGAGATAGGCGGACAGATGTGCCGAAAAATCCTGGACCGCCTTACCATTGATGAATGCCGTACTTTCCATTACCTCGATGACGGCCTTATCCACTTCGGATTTTATCTTGTGATACTGGGTTCTTGTATCCACCATTTGGATCGGGCGCATCGGGATAAGGTTATACTGGTTTGATGGGTTAATGGGATTGATGGGTCAGTTTAGTCAAATGGGTCGAATGGGTCAGTTTGACTTTTATGACCTTATTTTCTCTTGTTTTGCGCGGCAAAAATAGCAAATTAAGGGTAGTTTACATGATTGCTTTTACATTTGCTGCCAGTTAATTATACCTGTTTTGGCCCTTTTGCTTTATAATATTTTCCTGCTTTTTATGAGAGCAGGCATGCCGGTCGCAGCCTGGTTCAACCCCAAGGCCCGAAAGTGGGTGAAAGGGCGCAGCGGAATATTTGAAAAACTCCGGGTCGCGATACCGACCGGGGATAAGATCATCTGGGTGCATTGCGCTTCCCTGGGTGAGTTTGAGCAGGGAAGACCCGTGATGGAAAAACTGAGAGAACTATATCCCGGGTATAAAACACTCCTGACCTTCTTCTCTCCTTCCGGATATGAAGTGCAGAAAAATTACCAGGGTGCCGACTGGGTTTTCTATCTGCCGCTAGACGGTCCCCGCAGTGCCCGGCGTTTTCTGGAGATCGTTCATCCCGCGATGGCCATTTTTGTGAAATATGAGTTCTGGTACTACTATCTTAAAAAAATAAAATATCGCGGGATCCCGCTTATTCTGATCTCGGCGCTGTTCAGAAAGGACATGTCCTTTTTCAGGTGGTATGGGGGATTGCAGCAAAAGATCCTTTCCCGGTTTGACCGGTTGTTTGTACAGAATGAATCATCCAAAGAATTGATGGAATCCATCGGGCTCGGTGGGATCACCAGTATTTCCGGGGATACCCGTTTCGACCGGGTGACAGCCATCGCGGACCGGCATACATCTCTTCCCCTTATTGAACAATTTGCGGGCGCTAAGAAATTGTTTGTTGCGGGCAGTACCTGGAAAGAAGATGAACTGTTGCTGAAGGAAGCGATACCCTTTTTGGAACTGAATGACATAAAACTGCTGGTGGCCCCGCATGAGATAAGTGAAAAAAGCATTGACTTTCTGCTGGAATCTATTCCCGGTGCCGTGCTATACTCAAACCTTCAAAAGAACAGTGGCCTGTCAAACGCGGGATGTCTTATAATCGATAACGTAGGCATGCTTTCGCGTCTTTACAAATACTCATTTTGCACATATGTCGGGGGAGGCTTCACCCGCAGCGGCATTCATAATGTCCTGGAAGCGGCTGTATATGACAAGCCGGTTCTTTTCGGCCCTAATTATCCTAAATACCGGGAGGCGGTCGACCTGGTGAGTGCCGGAGCGGCTTACAGCGTAAAAGACACAGGGGAATTAATTGGTCATTTAACCGATTTTCTCAGCAACGGCGATCTGTACAGGAAGACTTGTAAGACAGCGGGGAATTATGTAAGGGAAAATGCAGGCGCTACCCGACGGATCCTGGATTTCATTCAGGAAAAACGCCTTCTGACCAGCTGATCGAAATGCTGTACGGTTTCGCTTTCATTATTCCAGCCCAGTTTCACCTTTAACTCACGGGTAATCCAGTATTCCGCTTCGGGATAAATGGAGAAACTATTTATAGTCTTGATACAGCGTTCGTACATACTTTCATCCCCGCGAAACAGCTCATTGATGAACAGGAACCGGTCATTGATCCCGATAGCCTTTCGGAGATCCTTCACCGGGGTTTCTTTCAGTCTTTCCACCAGTTCGGTCTTGCCCTGCTTCAGTTTATCGTTCAGCGATTCACCTCCTGCTGCCGTATCGTTGACTTCTTTTCCCTGGTGGGATAAGGTCGGAATCTCCTGCATGGGGTCGAAGACCATATCCAGCTGCCCGTTCTTCTGTACCACCGAAACAGTGCCTTCATTCACCAGGAGGGTTTCCTTCACCCGCTGCGGTTCAGGCTCCTTAACCGATTCTTTCTGTGGCCGGTCAGCCGGCCTGGGTGCATATTTCTCATACTGTTCCAATCCCACGTGCGACAACGGACCGGAAGCCGGCAACACCACCGCCACTTTCGGGGTTCCCAGGGTTTGCCGGTCTGATACGTTCATTCTCGAGAGCTCAAACTCGAGTAATTGCACCGTTCCCAGCATCAGGGAGGGATCGGCTTTTTGTTCGAACTGCTCCTTCAGTTTCCGGATCAGCGATTCTAATCGTTCCATTGCGGTAAATTTGCGCGGTGAATAAGTTTGATAGACTGTCAACGTAACCCGTGTCTTAAAATTACAAACAACCTGCCAATAATTTCGTTAACATTGGCCATAAAAGATTATTAACAATGTTTATTGAACCGAATACGAGCGGTGAGCGGCGGGGAAGCATCGAAGTGATCTGCGGATCCATGTTCAGCGGAAAGACGGAAGAACTGATCCGCAGACTGAAAAGGGTGAAAATAGCCAACCTGAAAGTCGAGATCTTCAAACCGGCGATCGATGTGCGGTACGACCAGGTTAAGATCGTATCGCATGATGCCAGTGCCATACAGTCTACCCCTGTCGACGATTCCCGAAAAATCCTGGAAATGGCGGGGGATGTGGACGTAATCGGAATAGACGAGGCCCAGTTCTTCGACGACCAGATTGCCAATGTCTGTGATGAACTCGCCTTCCGGGGCATCCGGGTGATCGTCGCGGGGCTAGATATGGATTATCTCGGGAATCCCTTCGGACAAATGCCTTACATCATGGCCAAGGCGGATTATGTCACCAAACTCCACGCCATCTGCATGCAATGCGGGAGCATCGCCAATTATTCATACCGAAAAGTGGACACGGAAGGGCAGGTTATGCTGGGGGCAAAGGAAGTGTATGAGCCGAGGTGCAGGAAGTGCTATTTGAAGAGTTGATTGGGGATTGGTTAATTAGTTAATTGGTTAATTGGTTAATTGGTTAATTGGTTAATTGGTTGATTGGTTAACTGGTTAATTTGGCATTTACGTACTTATATCTATATTAATATCATAAGTGCATTATTATTTACATTTTAGGGTTTATATAAACCACTGAGGGAAAATTATACCCGGTACCCATTTAACCAATCCCCAATCAACCAATTAACCAACCCCCTACCTCGCCTTCCCCTTCAGCCTGGACTTTCCTCTGATATCAAAACTCATACCCCTGGAGGTAGCCTTCATTTTCATATCCTGATCGGCGGATACCACAAGGCCGCTGCGGCTGTCTACCACAATCGTACCGGTTACATCACCCGTGAGGGCGATCTCTTCATTTTCCTTAGCCTCAATCTTTGACTTTTCTTCCAGTGTCACCATGTCGCCTTCGATCTCGCTGACGGTATAAACAGATTTATACCGGGCCGGCAGTTTGCCTCCCGATTCGGTTGTTTTTTCCCAGCTTTCGCCCACTTTCACTTCCCTGTTGGGAAAAATATACCAGAAACGCTCGAGCGACTGTTTCATTTCCGACTGGTTGAACTGTCCTTTGAAGCCTTCCATCATCTCCGCCCTTTGCTTTTCATCCAATCCCAGCGAATCCGCAATGCTTTCGCCCATATTCTCAAACCCGCTGATATCGGTGATCCTGCCTTCCGCATTCACTTTCAGGGTGAACTGCTGACCGCGGATAGCCCCAAACATCTTCTGCATGGTCTGCAACGGGTCTTTCCGGCTCCCGGCGCTATCTGCTACAAGCGGATTATCCGTATCGATGTCGATACTCATCCCGGCAATCTCCGTTTTCATCCTGAAGCGCTCAAAGGAAGAAACGATCGTCTTTTTTTCACCGTCATCGCCCCTAACGTCCATGGAATAGTAGGTGGTCATATCCATCTTCATGGGTTGACCCATGATCTCCTGGTCCATGTTGATCGTCATCTCGTAATCATACCCCTTTCCGTTTTCGAGGTTAAACTTCAGCATTTTGGTAGCCGTTGAAGACTTTACCGACTGGCAGGCTTCAAACCCCGTCATAACTGAGATCCAAACAATGAAAAAAAGTATCTTTTTCATATAAAGTGGTTGATAATAAAAAAGCGACCAAAACAGGATGGCAAAGTTACATGAATGAGTATTTTCGCGTTCAAACGAATGTTATAGTTACGGTAAAACACATCATGACCCTATTTAAAAAGGATGTGTTGCTGGAGATCCGGCAGCAATACAGCTTTTACGGGGTATTGCTGTATATCGGGGCCACCATATTCGTGCTTTTTAACGCGCTTGATGAGACCGAAAGCAAGGTCTGGAACGGGTTATTCTGGGTGATCCAGCTTTTCATCTGTATCAATGCGGTGGCCAAGAGCTTTTTACAGGAGAACCGGGGCCGGATGCTTTATTTTTATTCCGTGGCCAGTCCCGCCGCATTTGTTTTATCCAAATTATTGTTCAATTCCCTGCTGATGCTGCTGATGAGCCTGCTCAGCCTGTTACTGTTCGTCCTCTTCCTGGGTAATCCCCTCCAAAAGGCGGGGCCGTTTATCGGACTCGTATTATTGGGGGGGTGGAGCCTTAGCCTGGTTTTCACGTTCCTGGCAGCGATCGCCGCCAGGGCCCAGCAAAATGCAGCCATCATGGCCGTACTGGGGTTCCCGATCATCATTCCCCAGTTATTGCTGCTGATGCGTTTGTCTGACGCCGCATTCGCCCCTTTGCTCACCATCCCCGCAACGACTGTTCTTTTACTGGTAATGCTTGACATTCTGGTGGTATTACTGGCCGTCATTCTATTTCCCTTTTTGTGGAAGGACTGATTAAAATGTAAAGAATACACACCGGGCGCGGGAACCGAAAAATTATTCAGCGTTTAAAGCCATCACCTTATTTTTGCCGACCAAATGCTCCCGTCCGAGGGGTATGGAATTCAATCGTCTGCATTGGCAGTTGAGAAAAACTATATGTATAAGTCCTGGTGGAAGATTGCGAGCATCCTCCTCCTGATGTATACGTTTACAGCCGGTCTGCTGATGGATGTACCCCGGCTCCCCCCCCTGCAGGAGACCATCCGTAACCTTTATTTTCACGTTTGCATGTGGTTTGCCATGATGATCCTGTTCACGGTTTCCGTGGTCAATGCCATCCGGTATCTACGTGGTTTTAAACTGAAATATGATATTTATGCCCGGCAGTTTGCCGTGGTGGGGATCGTTTTCGGCCTGCTCGGGTATGCCACCGGGGCGATTTGGGCTTCTTTTACCTGGGCCGACCCCAACAATTCCATCCTCGATAATTTTAAAACCATCGCCCGGGATCCCAAACTGATCGGTGCGGCCATTGCCCTGCTGGTGTATTTTGCCTACCTGATACTACGGGATTCGATCCAGGACGCAGATAAAAAGGCGAGGGTGAGCGCGGTGTACAACATTTTCGCCTACGCACTTCTATTCCCGTCCATTTGGATCCTGCCGAGGATCCTCCCCAGCCTGCACCCGGGCAACGACGGGAACCCGGCGCTCGATGTGAAGAATGACATCAGCGGTTCCATGCGGATGGTGTTTTACCCGGCCGTGATCGGCTGGACGCTCCTGGGTGTCTGGATCACTACACTCAAGATCAGGGTCACCCTGCTAAAAGAAAAATCAATGCTGTCATAAATGAACCGAATAAAAAAAATAATACTGACAGGGCTGCTGTTGCTGATTACATCCCACCTCTTCGCGCAGGGCAATCAAACGGAAATGGCCGACCTGATGCGAAGCAACGGTCGTATTTATGTAGTCGTGTCGGTTATGGTCACCATACTGATCGGCCTGGTTCTTTACCTGGTAAGGCTGGACAGAAAGATCGGCAAGCTGGAAAAGGAAAACGGTGGGTAATAAGCAATGACCTGACCGTGGGATCACTTGTACAACGGGGCGGGGTTCTAAATTTGAGGTTGGCATATTAATCAACGATTGCAAAACATAAAACAGAAGAAATGTCAGACAAACACTACAGTTTTTTCGGCGCCGTGGAGAGAAGTTTCGACAAGGCCGCCAAATACACCAAATGGGATAAAGGCATCCTGGAACAAATCAAGGAGTGCAATGCCGTTTACCAGATGCGGTTCCCCCTTAAAAGAGATAACGGAGATATCGAAGTGATCGAGGCTTACCGGGTACAGCATTCTCATCATAAAACACCCTGCAAGGGGGGTATCCGTTTTGCCGCGGAAGTGAACCAGGACGAAGTGATGGCCCTCGCCGCACTGATGACCTACAAATGCGCCATCGTGAACGTGCCGTTTGGCGGGGGAAAAGGGGGGATCAAGATCAATCCAAAAAAATATTCCGCGTACGAACTGGAAAAGATCACACGCCGATATACAGCCGAACTGATCAAGAAAAACTTCATTGGTCCCGGTACCGACGTTCCGGCACCCGATTACGGAACGGGGGAAAGGGAAATGGCCTGGATACTCGATACCTATTCGGCTATGCATCCGGGTGAGATCGACGCCGCGGGTTGCGTAACCGGGAAACCCGTGACACAGGGAGGTGTACGCGGCCGCCGTGAGGCCACCGGGCTGGGTGTTTTCTTTGGCGTAAGGGAAGTGTGCAACATGCCCGATGTAATGAAAAAACTGGGCATGGGCGTGGGCGTGGAAGGTAAGCGGGTAGTGGTGCAGGGGCTGGGCAACGTTGGTTATCATAGCGCTAAATTTTTCCAGGACGCGGGTGCCAAAGTGATCGGCCTGGCCGAATACGAGGGCGCCATCTGGAGCGAGAACGGACTGGATGTGGACGCCGTGTTCAATCACCGCAAGTCGACAGGTTCCATTCTGAATTTCCCCGGCGCCAGCAATTTTGCAAAGAATTCAGATGCGCTGGAAATGGAATGCGATATCCTGATCCCCGCCGCGCTTGAAAACGTGATCGACGGGGAAAACGCGCCCCGTGTAAAAGCCAAAATGATCGGTGAAGCGGCCAATGGACCCCTGACTCCCGAAGCGGACGAAGTATTCGCGCAAAAGGGCATCCTTGTGGTTCCCGACATGTACCTTAATGCAGGGGGAGTGACCGTTTCCTATTTTGAGTGGCTGAAAAATCTGAGCCATGTTCGCTACGGGCGTCTTGAAAAACGCTTTACCGAGAACCTGAATGCGCATATCCTTGGCCAGATGGAGGAACTGAGCGGTAAAAAAGTGAACGACACGGAAAAGGAATTCATCCTCCACGGTCCGGATGAAGTGGACCTGGTGTACAGCGGTCTCGAGGAAACGATGATCAACGCCACTCACGAAATCATGAACGCCTGGAAAGCCAATCCCGAAATACCGGATATGCGCACGGCTGCCTATGTTGTGGCCATCAATAAGGTGGGAACCAGCTATGCGGAACTGGGCATTTTCCCGTAACCATAATACCGTTCACCCCCGGGGGTGAAGCCAAACCAATTGCTTTAACTGTTAACCCGTTCCCGAAAGAGCGGGTTAATTTTTTTCGCTATTGATTCCGGGAAAGGGAAGCCTTCAACGAATTGTATTTCTAAATCTTAAATGCTGAAGAATAATATGAAAAGAAAAATCCGTGTTATTGTAGCCGGTGCAACCGGGTGGGCTGCCTCTGCCCTGTGCAGGGGTATCGCCCGAACGGAAGACCTGGAACTGGTTGCAGCCGTTTCGCGCAAACATGCGGGTTCCAACCTGGATACAATCCTGGATCTCGGCACCGGTAATAACATTCCCGTTTACGGAACGGTAGAGGAAGCATTGCAACTACCCGGCGATGTGCTGGTCGAATACACATCCTCCGGAAGCGCAAAACATCATATCCTTTCGGGACTTCGTTCAGGCCTGAATGTGGTAGTCGGCACGTCCGGTCTTTCAGATTCTGATTACGAAGAGATCAAAGGAAAAGCCGATCAGTTAAAACGATCGGTGCTGGCAGTGGGAAATTTTGCCATCAGCGTTGTATTACTCAACCGCTTCGCGGAAATGGCGGCAAAATATATGCCCTACTGGGAAATAATCGATTATGCCAAACACAGTAAACCGGATGCCCCCAGCGGCAGTGCAAGAGAACTGGCAAACCGGTTATCAAAGTACGGCCCCTCTCTCAAGGCGGTGGCGATAGATGACACCAAGGGTATTCAGGCTACACGGGGCGCGGACATTCACGGCATGCAGGTTCATTCGGTACGGCTACCCGGCTTTGTCATTGCATTGGAAACCATATTTGGACTGGAGGATGAAAAACTGATTATCAAACACGAAGCGGGAGCCAGCGCGCAACCTTATGTGGGAGGCGCATTGCTCGCTATCCGGAAAGTCCATACATTCACCGGGCTGAAAAGAGGGCTTGACAGTGTAATGGAATCCTGATACGGTGATCCGGCAACACCATTTCTTCATTTATCTTACCCCAATTTTTATCAATGGACCTTCCACTTGTGGAGAATAAAACCTTTGTAAAAGCCGATTACAGTGAAAAGCTGTTTAACCCCGGCGATTACGAGAATTGTATTTTTGACCATTGCAATTTTTTCCGGGCCGACCTGTCAGGAAGCCGTTTTACCGGATGTACTTTCAGGAACTGCCATCTCAGTGGGGCGAAGCTGATGCGTACGGCGTTGAAGGATACCTGTTTTGATCAATGTAAAATGCAGGGGCTGGCATTTGACCAATGTGATCATTTTCTTTTTTCTGCCGAATTCCGGAAATGCCAGATGCAGCTTTGTTCTTTTTACGGTGTAAAGATGAAAACGACCCTGTTCAGCGGGTGCCAGCTGGGTGAGGCCGATTTCACCAATGCCGATCTTACCGCCTCTGTCTTTGACGACTGCGATCTTGCCGGAGCCGTATTTGAACAAACAATCCTGGAGCAAGCCGACCTGAGAACCGCCCGTTTCTATACCCTTGACCCGGAGAAGAACCGAATCGGGAAAGCAAAATTCGCGGTGTCAGGTATCACGGGATTACTCATGAAATACGATATCGAAATAGAATGACGCTTTTGCTACCTTTCCGGCGGAATTATCTATGGACTCAGGCCTGCTTCACCAACTTCTAAGGGCCATCGAGCTGCATGACGCGGAAGCGATCAGTGACTGTTTTGCGGCCGGGTTGGATCCGGGCGCCGATTTTAACGGCGAACCGCTGTTGCATGAGCTTACCAGCGAATATACCCGTTCACCTCGCTTCAGGGACTGTGTAAAGGCCTTTGTTGACAACGGCCTGAAATATCCTGATCCGGTACTGTTGGCCGTACTCCTGGACGAAGCGGATACGCTGGATAATCTGCTGCAGGCGAATCCGGGATCCCTGCAAAAAAAATATACCCTTCGTTGCGCCTATACCCCTTTTTACGAGGTTTCACTCCTGCATATTTGCGCAGAATACAATCATGTGGCCACGGCCCGCGTACTAATTAAGCATGGTATGGATATTAATATAAAGGCCGGGAAGGACAAAAATGGTTTTGGGGGCCAGACACCTGTATTTCATACGGTGAACCAGAACCATAATCAGTCGGCCGGCATGCTGGAATATCTTTTGGATCAAAAGGCGGATCTGCATATCACGATACCGGGGCTGATCTGGGGCAAAGGGTATGAATGGGAAACACTGATCCCTTCGGTCAATCCCATCAGTTATGCCATGATGGGCCTGCTTCCGCAAATGCTCCGGGATGAAAGAACGATCGCTTCGACGGTATCACTCCTCCTGAAACATGCATATGGTATCGTGTATATACCTGCCAATGTGCCCTGTGCTTACCTGAAAAGATAATATTGACCAGTCCGGGTCAGGCGGGCGGTGGTAATTCATTGATAAGTTCCAGCTGCATACCTTTTTTTTGCCAGCCAAAACAGGCCTTTCCGTTGGTGATGACCAGGAAATCAGCCGGCATGCTGATATGATACCGTAATAATTGTTCCAGCACGCGCTCATCCAGTTCCACTTCCATCGACTTGCACTCAACCAGCATCCAGGGACGATGAGAGCGGTCATATACGAGTACATCAAACCTCCTGTTCAACTCTCCCATCCGGATCTCCTTTTCCACGGCGATTAGCGCAGCCGGATACAACTTCACTTTCACGAGATAATTGACAAAATTTAGACGTACCCATTCCTCGGGTGTGAGTGCGACCCATTTTTTCCGCAGGGGATCGAAAATAAGTTCCCGGTTTCCTTCTTTCTTCCGGCGGAAATCCGGGTCCGGGTAGTGAATGATCAACATGTATCAAAAGTACTATTACGTCCATACAATTGCCAATTTGTTAAGACCGGTGCCTGTAGCAATAGAGTCCGCCGCAATTGATTAAATTCGCAAATATGAAGACCAAAGAAGAAATCGTACAGAACTGGCTCCCGCGGTATACCGGTGCATCGCTGGAAAGTTTCGGTGAGTATATCCTGCTTACCAATTTCAGCAATTATGTAAAGCTGTTTGCCGAATGGAACAAAACGGAAATAGTAGGCGGGGACCGGCCCATGCAATGCGCCACCGCGGATAATATCAGTATCATCAACTTCGGAATGGGCAGCCCGACAGCGGCCACCGTGATGGATCTCCTTTCGGCCATCAATCCCAAAGCGGCCCTTTTTCTCGGAAAATGCGGGGGCCTGAAGAAAAGGAACAAACTGGGCGATCTGATCTTACCCATCGCTGCGATAAAAGGTGAGGGAACTTCCAATGACTATTTCCCCTCTGAAGTGCCTGCCCTACCCGCCTTCGCGCTGCAGAAGGCCGTTTCCACCGCTATCCGGGATTTCGGTGTCGATTACTGGACCGGTACTGTTTATACTACGAACCGCCGTGTTTGGGAACATGATGAGCCTTTTAAAGAATACCTGCAAAAGATCCGTGCATATGCCATCGATATGGAAACCGCCACCATCTTCACAGTCGGTTTTTTTAATAAGATCCCAACCGGCGCCCTGTTGCTGGTAAGCGACCAGCCCATGGTACCCGAAGGCGTAAAAACGGAGGAAAGCGACAAGTCGGTGACCGAACAGTTCGTGGAAACACATCTCAAAATTGGGATCGAATCCCTCAAACAGCTGATGAATGAAGGCTTGACAGTCCGGCATCTTAAATTTTAAATATCGGTTATGCGCCAATTCTTCCTGCTTCCTCTATTGTCAATGATCCTGTTATCCGCCGGTGAATGCAAAAAAAGGAATGATGGAACGCAATACAAGGGTCGCCTGGAAGTGGCCGGTATTTGCATGAATTACACGATCAGCGTAATAGAAGGGGATCCCGGGACGGGCAGGATCGTTGCCCGATGGACGGATGAAGTGACCAAAAAGGAATACACCAATGTATTCCGGCTTGGGAATCCCTGCCAGTTTCCTTCCAGGTTAAAACAGGGAGATGAGTTTTATTTCACGATCGATACCTCCGTACAGAAGGAATGCATAGTCTGTATGGCTTATTACCCCACACCGGAAAAAGCCCTTTCGATCAAAGTGGTTGAATGATATGTATCCCCTCCTCACGATCCAGGATCTTTCCGTTGAATTCATCAGTGACCAGGCAACGGTACAGGCGCTGAAAAATATATCGTTGACGGTTAACCGGGGAGAAGTACTGGCCCTGGTGGGTGAATCCGGATCCGGCAAATCGGTCACGGCCCTCTCGCTGCTTCAACTGCTACCCGTTCCACCCGCCCGGTATACCGGCGGAAAAATACTTTTTACCGATGACGGGGAAAACCAAACCGACCTGCTGCGGCGTAAACGGGATGAACTCCAGGATATCCGGGGCAACCGTATCGCGATGATCTTTCAGGAACCCATGACCTCGCTGAACCCGGTACTCACCTGCGGCGAACAGGTGATGGAGACTTTATTGCTGCACAAAAAGATTTCAAAAGAAACAGCCAGGCGGCACACGATCGCCTGGTTCGAAAAAGTGAAATTGCCCGATCCCGCTTCCTTATTTCACCGGTACCCGCACCAGCTGAGTGGGGGGCAAAAACAACGGGTGATGATCGCCATCGCCATGTGCTGCGAACCATCCTTGTTAATTTGCGATGAACCCACCACGGCGCTGGATGTGACCGTGCAAAAAACCATCCTGGAGCTGATCAAAGAGCTGCAAAAACTAACGGGTATGGGTGTCATCTTTATCACGCATGATCTTGGCGTGGTCGCCGAGATCGCCGACCGGGCGGTGGTGATGTACCAGGGTGAGATCGTAGAGCAAAATTCCGTGCGTGATCTTTTTTATAACCCGCAGCACCCGTACACCAAAGCGCTCCTGGCCTGTCGCCCGGTGAATCATAAGCGGGGAGAACGACTGCCGGTGGTGAGTGATTTTTTACAGCCGGGAATTGGGCAGCCGGGCAGTCGGGCAGTTGAGCAGCCGGGCAGCCGGGCAGCAGGACAGTCTGCGATACTTTTATCGGCACAGGATCTTTCTGTTTGGTTTCCTTCGAATAAAACATTGTTTGGCAAAGCCAGCTCTTATACGAAAGCGGTGGATGAAGTAAGTTTTGACCTGTACCAGGGGGAAACGCTGGGATTGGTAGGTGAAAGCGGTTGCGGAAAAACAACATTGGGCAGAACATTGCTCCGGCTGATTGAGCCGACATCCGGTAAGATTATCTATAAGGATTCCGATCTCGCAAAAATGAAAAAAAAGGAATTGCTCCCGCTGAGGAAGGAGATACAGATTGTTTTCCAGGATCCTTATTCATCCCTCAACCCGAGAATGACGATTGGAAATGCGATCGCGGAGCCGATGAAAGTGCACAGGATCCTTTCAGGTGAAAAAGCGAGAAAGGACCAGGTGGAGGAACTGCTTGAAAAGGTGAACCTGAAAGCGGAGTACTTTAACCGTTATCCGCATGAATTCAGCGGGGGCCAGCGGCAACGAATCGTTATCGCCCGGGCCCTGGCGCTGAACCCATCCTTTATCGTTTGTGATGAGTCGGTCTCCGCCCTGGACGTCAGCGTACAGGCGCAGGTGCTGAACCTGCTCAACGACCTGAAGCGGGAATATGGATTCACCGTAATTTTCATTTCACATGATCTCTCGGTCGTTCGGTATACCAGCGACCGGATCATGGTGATGCATAAAGGCAAACTAGTGGAGAGCGGTCCGGCCGATGAAATCTATGATCATCCGAAATCGGCTTATACACAAAAACTGATCGCCTCGGTTCCGCGGGGCCTTCCAACGCTGCAGGCAACCCTTTAATCGTCGTCCAGCTCAGCCGCACTGGTATCTTCATCTTTATAAAATTCGCGACCGCTGTTATGCCGGGCATATAGCAGTCTTTTTAGCTCCTTGTTCAATTGGGCGTTCAGCGGTGTGTCTGTCTTGAGTTTTGTTTCGGAGAACCCGGTAAAATCATAGGTCCGCCTGGTAATGCCATAGGGGTCAGCCGAATCATAAAAAGAGACGTCCTCATCCGCTGAATCATTATACTCAAATAATGACTCGTCCCCGGGCACCAGGCCCACCATGGCCAGTTTCCACGTGAGGTCGTCTTTTTTCTTTTTATACTTATAGAAATAGATATATCCTTTTTTCCCCCGGTGCTCGGCGGGCAGACGCTGAAGATAGATCACCGAATCCGGTTTTTCATAGCTGCTTCTGTCCAGCAACGCGCTCCGGCCCAGGTCGAGATGCGTATTGAATTTCCCGGGAAAAAGGCTGAGTTTTTCCATTTCTTTGAGATCACGGTATAATTCATACCGGTATTCATCCAGGGCGGCGAAATAAGCCGGTAAAGTATCCGGGTAAGATTTTCCCTTTCTCAAAAGCAGTATGAATGTGTTATACCGGAGTCGTTTGTCGCCCGAACGAAGCATCTGTTCAATCACCGGCTGAACGGCTATGTTCCGGTCGCTGAAAGGAAGCAGGAGCAACGCGTAAAGATTCAGGTCGGAATTACCATAATCCATTTCATCATCCCGCAGGTAGGAAGGCTTCTTTACATCCGACTTGGCGTCTTCCGCTTTGGCAATCGCCTTTTTCTTTTCCGTGACAGCCTGTTTTTTCAGTTTTTGCTTCGCCTCCGTCAGGAACTTGCTGAAGTAGGGCTCATAATCCGCCGGGCCGAGCAGGTTGCTATCGATCATTTGTCCCAGCAGTTTCATGATAGTTTCCCGGTAATCCTCCAGATTAAGCAAGGGAAGAAGATCAGGAAGAATGGTGCGGGTCAGTTTCAGTGTATCAAAAAGTTCATCGAGGAATTTCCCGTTCCTGAACGCCGCACCCGGTGCTGTTCTGCCTGTAAAAAGCTGAGAATAATAATCCGTATATCCCCCTCCCGTGAAGTCAAGCACCGGTGGCTCGGTAACCATAATTTCCCGGAATTTCCGGAAAGCATAGGCGGTTTGGTGAAGGAGCAGGTTTTCAAGAACCGCATACTGAAGCTGTACCGTATCATCAAGCGCGTAATAAAGCTGAAGAAGTTGATCTGCGGACTCCCGAACCGGAATATCTCCCAATTTATTGATCAGTTTTTTCTTGATATCCAGGTACCCTTTCGTTTCCCATCCCAGTGAACCTATGGCCTTAACCAGTCTCGGAAGATCGGATGAGTCCAGGCGGATCTCATCGATATATTCCGCCGCACGGTTAAAAAGGATTGTATCGGAGCTGCCGAGATCGCTGAAGAAAAGTGTTGATTTGTTAACCAGCGGATCTACACCTTTCAGCGTGTCGGCCGGAGTAAAACTCCCGAAAAAATCCTGGATAAACGCACTGGGTTGTGATAGTGTGTCTGATTGTGTAGCCAGTGTTAACACGATACCATCCTTGTAAAAAACCTTTGTCCGGAGTGTCCGGCTGCTGCCGGTATCACTGATCACCGTTTCCCAAACCCGGGTCCGGTTTGGCAATAAGGTGCGGCTGCGCTGACGGTATACATAGGTGCTGTCAAAGAAATAGTCCGGCATGATCTCTTTCTCCAATTCCGCACTGTCGGGCAGATACTGGTATCGCGACAACCTGGAAAATGTAATATAGATCCTCTCCCCGGTACTGTCGTTCCGGATAGTCTGGTTACGGTAAGCGCCCGCTTCCAGTAGTTCCTCTTCCGACCGGTCCTCCACCCCCTCTCCCGATCCCATCCAGTTGTATTGCGGGATCTTCAGTTTTATCTTTTTTTCTTCCGGGAAATAAGGGGTTGTCACGGAATAATAAAGCAAACTGTCTTTATGCAATTCGCTGTTTCCATATGTAAAGGGCGTAATGGTGAATGAATTCAGGAATTTTTCTATAAAGGGAGACGCAGATTTGGATCGGGCGATCAGGGTGTAATAAAATGGACCTTTCAAAATAAATCGTACCCGCAAAACGGAGTTGGTTCTGTCCCTGTAAACACCCTCCAGTGCAGGGTATCCCCTGTACTCAAACTGCCGGCGTGACTCCCGTATACTGATGAATTCAGAAGCCATAAAGCTTTCTTCCATCAAACCCAGGTCAAATGTATCCTCGCCCGCAAAGTGATAATTGTGAATATCGGTTCGTATTATCCTGTAATATATCCCGTTCGCAGTATCTGCCGCATCGAAGATCCAGCTCCCGTCATTGCCGGTATAGGGAAAATGAGGGAGATCTACCGTAAATCCCCCGAATGGCGGGGTGTATGGCTTCATATTGTGATAGTTTCCATTCCCGTTCTTATACCCCTGGAATGTAATACTGCTGAAGTATCGTTCCGCCTCCGCTCCATTCTTCACATAATCGCCGTTGCCGCTCATCTTGAAAAAAATGATCTCGAACGGCGTGATAAAAATATTATACCGTTGCAGGTCGCCGCGGCGGGTCCGGTTCAGCACATCAAAGCCTTTGAACCCATTTCGGATGATCCCCGTTTTCCGGATGATCTTACCGGGGATATTTTCATATAACAGGCTGTCCACAACCCGGTACACATCGTCCGGAGTATGATTCCAGAGCCAGGCGTTGGTCATGATGCGGGTAACCAGGTAATAACTGCCATTAGCCATATCGGCGCATTGTTGCTGTTCCAATGCTGCATCATCGCCAAATTTGTAGAATTTCCCGGGTATATCCACACTGAATAGTCCGTCATTTGACGTTTCGCGCCTGAACACAACGGGTACCCGGATCTTATCGAGCAGTTCCTTTGCACGCCCGGCTCTCTCTCCCATGATTACCGGCCGGAGGCGGTAGCCCTTCCTGCGGAGGATCTCGATCACACCCCGGTCGCCCGGCAGGTGCGCCGCGCCAACCCCGACAAATAATGTGAAGCCGTTTCTCATTATAGAGTCGATGGAAGCCGCCTGTATCTCATTTCGGCGATAAAGGAATTTTTCATCAAACGCAGGTGAAATACTGTTGTATTTGTTAATCGTGTCCAAAAGATCGAGATTCCCCCTGCGATAGGCCTCCTGCAGCCTGTCGGCCGAGTACGCTTCGTCCCAATCCGTATAACTCCGTTCCTTTTTATTCTTGTCCTTTGCCGCATCTTTATACGCTTCGGCCATCAGTTCCATACTTTGACCGTAATTCTCCACCCCCGCGATCATCTTACCCCATTTTTTCCCGCACTGGTAGATATACATATCCAGGTAAGTGTCTTCCTCAAAGTCGCTGGTCTCGTTTCCATAACTCCTGTACAGGAGGTTATTGATGGCGGAAGGATTACTGTAGAGGGCCCGCTCTATCTTTTTATCGTACCGGTAAAACTTGAGGGTATTGATGCCCAGGTAATCGGAAGGAGCTGAGGTAAACATATTTTCCAACCCTGTATTATCCGGGTTGACATCATTATCCAGTTCATACCGGCTCATGTCTTCCTGCCATGTTTCCGGGTTGGTTTCGAGCGCCACCACCTGTGCGGACCGGAGCGCCATATAAAATGAATCCGGGAGATTAAATGCCAGTTTGCTGCTTACATGCATGGTGCCGATCAGGTAAGAAGGCTTCTTCATCCCCTTTCCCGTGATCTCCCACAATAAGCTGGGATATTTCCTGGGTTTTGTTGGAAGTTGCCCTTCCGATACACTATAAGCAATCAGGAAAAAAAGAAAAATGGGGATTCGTTTCATAAAATTGAAAGGTATGACCGGCCGGGTTCAATATTAATCAAAACTACAATGCCCGGCAGCTATAAAAAGTATAAATTTATTTTGATAACCAATAGGTTGTCTGCGTGTTACCGGGTATTTTTCTCCGTCGTATGGCATTTCCATCTTCCCGTATCCGGGCTTCCAAAAATTAAACGGGATTTTGCTGCTTAATAATGTACCTTTGCACACCTAAATTAAAGTTGTTCTGACCAAACCCGGCGCCGTAAGGCCGGTATTGTCCAGCCGACCCCGGCAGGACCTGTAGAACACTGGCAATAAGCCCGGTTTGCGTCATGAGACAAGCGAAAAAATTACTGCATACTCATGAAGCTTTCACAATTCCGTTTTGACCTCCCTTTAAACCTTATCGCCCAAAATCCGGCCAAAAGAAGAGAAGACGCCCGCATGATGGTGGTGCACCGACATACCGGTGAGATCGAGCATAAGCACTTCCGGGATGTCATGGACTATTTCAATGACAAGGATGTATTCGTCGTGAACAACACCAAAGTGTTTCCCGCCCGGATGTACGGACGAAAGGAAAAAACAGGTGCTAAGATCGAAGTGTTCCTGTTGCGTGAGCTTAATAAACCCAACCGTCTCTGGGACGTGATCGTGGATCCCGCCAGAAAAATCAGGGTGGGCAATAAACTGTATTTCGGCGACCAGGAAGACCTGGTGGCGGAAGTGATCGACAACACCACGAGCCGGGGACGAACGATCCGGTTTTTATGGGACGGCACTGAAGAAGAATTCAGGGCTGTACTGGAACGATTGGGTGAAACCCCGCTTCCCAAGTACATCAAACGTAAACCCGACGAGGAAGATAAAGAGCGTTACCAAACCGTTTACGCCAAGCATGAAGGAGCCGTAGCGGCCCCCACCGCGGGTCTGCATTTCAGCAAGGAACTCATAAAAAGACTGGAGATTAAAGGTATCCGGTTCGCGGAAATCACACTGCATACCGGGCTGGGCACTTTCCGCCCGATCGAAGTGGAAGATCTCAGCAAGCATAAAATGGATGCCGAATATTATCATATCGATGAAAATTCCTGTAAGATCGTAAACAGGGCGAAAGAATACGGTCATCGCATCTGCTCCGTAGGCACCACCACCATGCGGGCCATGGAATCCTCCTTCACCGCGCAGAAACTGTTAAAACCGTCTGAGGGTTGGACCAATATCTTTATCCACCCGCCATACGAATTCAATATCGCGGATTCCCTGATCACGAATTTCCATCTGCCCAAGACCAGCCTGCTCATCATGACCTGCGCTTTTGCGGGGTATGAACTGGCTATGGAGGCATATAAGAGGGCAATTAAGGATAAATACCGGTTCTTCAGTTACGGGGATGCGTTGCTGATAGTTTAACTGGTTATTTTACTTTCAGGTTCAGTGATATAATATCTGCTTTCAGACCGTTGTCCCGGGTATAATGGCCATACCGGAGTTCCAGCATATTAATACGCCGGATTCCGAAAACCCCTTTGGGCGGGGATAGACGGATACCGGCCCCGTAAAAATGGCTGTTGAAATGTGATAAATCGTAATTACTCGTAAAATACTGCTCCGCCGATTTATGTATATTGATTGCGGAAAAATAGTCTGCCGCACTTTGGGTGTAAAAGCGGTAAAATGGGGTAAGCGAAAAGAACGGGGTTACCTTCACTGATGACTCCAGTTGAACGGTATGACCCCGGATGCCCCAGTCGTCGCGATAATAACGGTAAAAACTCCTAAGCACCAGTTTGTCTCCAAGGAAATAATTGGCCCGGAAACCCAGCGGGATCTTAAGCCTCGAACCCGGAAGATTTTCCACATGCACCGAATTGTTATCAAAATAAACCCGGTGAAACGGCAGTCCCAGGTACCCCTGCTGGTAAATCAGGTCGGCAATGATCATCACCTGCAGCCGCTGATTGATGATTTGTGAATAAGAAAGCGAGCCGCTGAATGAATTTCTTGACTTTGAAGGATAATCACTCCGGCTGTTTTCTTCGTCACCTCCCCCGCCCGGACTACCGGGGGGACGCAGTTCAATGGGGAGTATATAAGCAAGCTTATCCATATACGCCTGCAGTTTTGCGGAAAATTCGCCGTTCCGGTTCCTGGTCTTCTGGGAAAAACCGAGATTAACCCCAAAGGATACGTAATCAAACTCAGAAGAAAAGGAAAGCCCCGCTCCAATTGTTCGACCTTTTTTTTCGTTTTCCATCGACCAGTTCAGCGAGGGATACAGGCGGGTGTCGGCATGCGATGCGGAAGAAATCGTATTGGGATCCACCTTGTCGGAGGATGCGGACGTATAGTGATCAATCCCCACTTCCGCCTCGAAGTTATGTTTACGGTCTTTTTTGTCCCACCGGTAAAATTTAATATCGATTGAATTAGACAGATCGGTGAGTTTTTCAGACCCTGAACCGCCGGTTACTGCAGCATTGTTTCCATCCTGCCTGTAATAACTCGAAACCAGGTTGGCTTCCTCAAAATTGAGTTTACGGTTTTTATAACCGGTGGTATCACGGGGTGCCTGTGAAAAGGCTGAAAATAAAGTGAGCACGATGGCCACTACGGATAAAAATAATTTTTTCATGTGTGGATATTAACAGTCAAATATTCAGTTACAGCCACAGCCACCTCCCGTTTTGCCACCATTGGCGCCGGATGCTCCTTCCCGGTAGGTTTGAAAACTCATTTCTGTCTTTTCCACCTTCCTGGCGCTGAGTGTCATTTCGGCGTCGTTCAGTTTGTTTTTCTGATACTCTTTTACTGTCTGGCAGGAACCGAGCGCTCCGGCCAGGAACACCGTCAGTACGGCGGCATAATTGGGAAAAATTTTGTTTTTCATTGCAAGTGTATGTTTTTAGAAGTATGAATAATGCCTTCCTCGTCAATGATGATGCATTCCACGCCCCGGATCTGGTTGATCATATGCAATCCTACTGTGATCCCCATGATCATTACCGGCGTGGCCATGGCGTCGGCTATTTCAGCATTCGGGCTGAAAATGGTTACACTCTTTATGCCATGAACCGGGAGTCCTGTTTTTGGATCGATCGTATGCGAGTATCGCCTGCCGTTGATAATTACATATTTTTCATAATTACCGGAAGTGGCCACGGCCAGGTCAGAGATCTGTAAATAGGAAAAAGGATGTCTTGCGGAGTCAGGGTCGGCGATACCGATTGTCCAGGGCTTGCCATCCGGCTGAAGACCCCATGCGGTCAGGTCGCCGGCTGAGTTTACGATGCCGCTTTCGACGCCTCTTTGTTTCAGTAATTCCTTTGCACGCTCTGCCGCATACCCTTTTCCTATGCCGCCAAATCCAATGCGCATGCCCTTTTCTTTCAGGAACACGGTGCTTTTCCTTTCATTCAGGATAATATTGCGGTAATTGATCAGTCGAACCATTTTCCTGGCAAGCGCCGGGTCCGGCAGGGTAGTCATGTTCCTGTCAAAATTCCAAAGACTTTTATCTACGGAACCGTAAGAGATATCAAAAGCTCCCTGGGTAATTTCGGAGATTCTCCTGGATCGGGTAATGAGATCAAATACTTCCCGGTCTACTATTACGGGTCTTATTCCGGCATTGGCATTGATCCGGTTGGTTTGACTGTCTTCCTGGAATGTAGTGAGTAATTTTTCGATGCGGCGAATCTCCGCAACAGCGGCTTCTATGTGTTCTTCTGCCTGCTTTTCTTTTCTTTCATCATCAACTATTGTAATTTCAAATCGGTTGCCCATGAGTCTGAGCACTCTTTTATAAACCCGGGACGATATCGTCAGGGTTCTATTTCCGTGCATCCAATACGGCTTTGATCTGTCCGATAAATTGTATGGGGGTCATCTCCGGGTAGCCTTCCCAACTTCGGAGTATTTTGCCCTCGGGGTCAAGCAGGAGGGTGAATGGGAAAATGCCTTTGGGATTGTACTGGTCAGCCAGCTTTTCATTTTTCTTTTGTTGCTCTTTTGAAAGCTGGTTGCGCTTCAGTCTCGGGAAATTGGCGTTAACCAGCACCAGGTGCTTATTCGCGAAATCTTTGAACCCGGGTTCCTCCAGAATCTCCTGGTGTAAACGAATGCAGGGAGCGCACCAGTCGGAGCCGGAAAAATTTACCAGTATCAGTTTATGTTCGGATTTGGCCTTATGAACTGCGGTTTCGAAATCCGTTTCCCAGTCCCGTGAAGTAATGGATAGGAAAAGAAAACAGGTAAACAGAGCTGAGTAGAACCGCATTTTTTCTGGAGGTATTGGATAAAGTTAACCAATCCGCTTAATTGGAATACATGATCCTGATCAAATTAACAAAATCTTACTCTCCTGCCGGTACAACTTTTATTCTTCAGGTCAACCCAAACATGCCTTTATTAAGTTGCTGCAGGATCTGCGTCTTGTATTCTGCGGGCACAAGCAGGGAAATATTGTGGGGACTGCCACCGTAGGAAACCATCCGCACCGGTATGTTCATGATCGATCCAAAAAGTTTTTTCACCATAGCCTCCGTTTGTGCGATCTGGTTGCCCACCACCGAAATGATGACCTGGTTCTTATCCGTTTCCACTGTACCAAAGGGCTCCAGTTCCCTGAGGATCTGTTTCAGGTTCTCGTCGTTATCAATAGTAAGGGAAACGGCTACTTCCGAAGTGGTGATCATATCTATAGGGGTCCGGTACTTCTCAAACACTTCGAATATTTTGCGAAGGAACCCATAGGCCAGCAACATGCGGCTGCTCTTGATCCGGATAGCGATGATATTGTCCTTGGCGGCTACGGCTTTTACACCGACGGAGCCGGCTTCCTGCGTAATGGTGGTGCCTTTCAACTGTGGCTGCAGTGTATTAAGCAGCTTTACCGGGATATTGTACTGCTGGGCCGGCCATATCGAAGCCGGGTGGAGTATCTTGGCACCAAAATAGGCCAGCTCGGCCGCTTCGTCAAAACTCAGCTGTTCGATCGGTTTTGTTTTCCTGACGATCCGCGGGTCGTTGTTATGCATGCCATCGATATCGGTCCAGATCTCGCAAACGGAGGCATTGATGGCCGCTGCGATCAGCGAGGCGGAGTAGTCGCTTCCTCCCCGTTTGAGATTGTCGACCTCTCCCTTTGCATTGCGGCAGATATAACCCTGGGTAATGAAGAGCTTTTTGGATTTATGTTCTTTGAGCAATTGTGACAACTTAACCTTAATGCTCCCGATCTGGGGTTCATCATAATGATCCAGCGACATGAATTCCAGCGCCGGGAGCAACTGGTGGGGTATACCCTGCTCTTCCAGATACGTACAGAATAATTTAGTCGAGAGCAGCTCTCCCTGAGCCAGTATGTCCTTGCTGAGCGCCTCGCTGAAAGATATTTTCAGGATAATATTTAAAAATTCGAAATGCTCGGCGACGATGGCCTTCGCCCTGGCAAATGATTCTTCCTTTTTTACCAGTTCCTTAATGAAAGCCAGGTAATGGGCTTCCAGTTTGTCAATGGCCTTTTGCGCCGCCTTCCGGTCGCCCCTGGAAATCTGCTCGCTGATCTCCACAAGCGCATTGGTGGTTCCCGAAAGGGCCGACAAAACAACGATCACCGGCTCCTTTTCCTTATTAACCAGCGATACGATATGCTGCATTCTATCGGGCTTGCCTACGCTGGTTCCACCAAACTTCATGACTTTCATGTGACCTTCCCTTTTCCGGATTTATTAATGAATTACATGTGGCGGCAAAGATAAGCGTGCACAATAAGAACCAGCATACTATAAGGCTGGTAATTCCAATTTTACAGCCAGTGACTGCAGATCAGTGACCACCTGGTCCAATAAGGGTATTCCTTCCGCTTTTCTTTTTTCCTCGAATTCCCTTTCCGGGTCTCCGGGAATAAGCACTTTTTCCTCCCCGGGTACGGTGCGGCAGTTCCGGAATCCCTGTATCCAGTGATCCATGGCATTTTTAAATTCATTCGCAGGTCGAAAAGCATCGATCCGCATCGCACCAAGAAAATGACCGATCCCCTTGCCAGGTTGTTGTGCCGGCATAGGCACATAGGCCGGAAACGGAGGCACCCATGGCGCATAGTTGGCCCCGCTGAGCAGGGCGGAAAATATATCCACAACAGCCCCCAGCGCATAGCCTTTATGCGAGCCATGCTCCCGGTCACCTCCCAGGGGCAGGAGGGCGCCCCCTTTTTTCAGAATATTCGCATCCGTTGCGGGGTTGCCATCCGCGTCCTGCACCCAGCCCAAAGGTGTGTCCGCATTTTTTCGCTGTAATATTTCCAGTTTCCCGTTTGCGGCCGTAGTAGTGGCGAGATCGGCCACAAAAGGCGGCTCCTCCCCCGCCGGTGCGGCCACACAAATAGGGTTAGTGCCAAGCATTTTGTCAATGGAAAATGTTGGCGCTACCAGGGGACTTGCATTGGTCATGGCTATGCCTATCATATCATGCGCCAAAGCCATCATGGCATGATAACCGGCGATGCCGAAATGATTGCTGTTTTGCACGCTCACCCAGCCGGTGCCGGCCTGCCGGGCTTTTTCAATGGCGATCCGCATCGCGAATGGAGCCACCACCAGACCCAGTCCGCTGTCGCCATCCACCACCGCGGTTGACGGAGTTTCGTGTATTACTTTAATTTTGGGTGAAGTATTCACCCGCTTCACTTCCCAAAGCCGGACATATCCGCTGAGACGGGCAATGCCATGCGAGTCGATTCCCCGAAGGTCGGCCGAAAGCAGTGCCCTGGCCGCCGTAACAGCGTCTTCCCCGCTGCAACCGATCTTCCTAAAAACTGTCCCGGTGAATTGAAATAACTGATCGTATGTGAATATTTGCTCCGGCATGCGCCAAAGAAACAATAATTACCCCAAATTCCGAAGCGAGTGGCCGGAGACGGTTCGGGTAGATCCCTGAGTTTATGTACTGAAAATGGATATGCGCGGAAAAGGTTATCGTTTTACAGGAAAAGGACCAAAACTAAATTCACCACTCCTGCGGGAAATATAATTTGAAATGAAAACGCTTACATCTGTACCATTTTTTCGGGATCCCAGCGGATCATTTTTTTCTGAAAATAACTTTCGTTGCAGGCCAGGCAGGGCGCTGCAGCCCGGAAACCGAAATGAACATCTTCCACTACCGGTTTTCCGTTACGCAGCGAATCAAAAAAGTTGATGAAGTGATCAAACCGGTCATCATAACCCTCCGGGGCCCTGAACTTTAAGGGCGGGGTTGACGGTTGCACGTTCTGTGCTGAAGGAAACCGATGCTTGTAAGTTTTCAATATTTCCTGTTGCATCGTACTGGGATAGGTATCAAGCGCGTCCCAGCCGCCAATACCGGGATGGGGTTCAAATTTATTGCGGACAAGGGTAAATTCATTCCATCCAAATTCAATCATTCCTTCCGTGCCATAAAATTTCACACTACTGCCCTCCACTTTTTCAGCCCCGCTGGCCAGGTTGGCTTTTAACAACACCTGGAAGGCCGGGTGCTCCTTGCTGCTTTGGTATTCCATCACCGCTGTCATCACATCAGGTACATTTCGGCCATCCTTCCAGTAACTCAGGTCACCTGTAGCGTAAATAGCGGAAGGTCCTTTTGACCCGGTTAAAAAATGAATCCCCGATAACAAGTGAACAAACAGGTCGCCCGCAACCCCTGTTCCGAATTCCCGGTAATTGCGCCACCGGAAAAACTGCCTGGCATCAAATAATGGTTTCCGCCTGGAACGATAAAATCGATCCCACGCCACTGTTTTATCAGATGCGTCGGGCGGGATGGTATATTGCCATGCACCCAGTGAGGTGTGCCGGTCAAACGACGCTTCGATGCAGTTTAACTGGCCGATTTCGCCTGCCTGGTAAAGCCGTTTTGCCTCCGCGTAAACGATGCTGCTCACCCGCTGGCTACCTACCTGGATGAGGGCTCCGGTCTGCTGTTGGGTCTTTATGACCTCCCATCCCTGGTGAAGCTGATGCACCAGGGGTTTCTCACAATACACGGCCTTACCTTTCTGCATGGCTTCAATGGAAATGCGGTCGTGCCACTGGTCACTGGTGCAAATGATCACCGCATCCATATCGCTTCGGTCGAGTACTTCCTGGTAAACCTGCGTTGTGAATAGTTCCTTTCCATACAATTCCCGCGCCCGTTCCAGGCGCCCGGTATAAAGGTCGCATACCGCTTTCAGCCTGACACCCGGTATATCAGCTATGGTTTTGGCATTTCGGCTGCCCATAATGCCAAACCCGATGATACCCACCTGGAGATCATCATAGGACGCATAGTTTTTGGTATATGGTATAATCCTCTTTTCCATCTCTTCTTCGCCGAGAGCCAAAAAAGAAGAAGATGGGACGGCCACCGCCGCCGCTCCAAGTTTTTGTATGAATTTCCTTCTTGTTGACATAAAACAATTGACTGGTTATTTTGATTTCAGATTTCGTTTAATGAAACGGATTCGTTCACGGATCAATCATTCATTTTTTGTTGCCGTACAGGTCAACCCTAATCCCAAATGGGTCGAGCAAATGATCAATAATCACCGCGGCCTGTCTGCGCCGGGGTGATGCGGCGGGATCATAGTTCACTTGGTAACGGGCTTCAATAAAGGAACGGTAGCGCTGTAGAAATTCATCTTCAGGAGGCGCTTTACCCGAACTGTTTTCTACGTACATAGTCAGTAAAATCCTGCCCAACTCATCAAAATCAATAATTCCATTTTTATTTTCATCGGGAAAAAAATCGGATCGGCGAAGCAGGCTATCAGGGTAAAAAAGCATTTTATTGGCCCAGCCTTCCGGCTTGCCGGTTCCTTTTAGTATTCCTGAAACACCAGTTTTCTGTATCGCCATCCAGTCCGGATCGGAGGGCTTCACATCCGTGAAAGGCATAAGATAAGCATGGGCTTGTAGCAATTCCTCCTGCACCATTCTAACCGGAACTGCCCGGGGTTGCTTTTTAAGTTGAACAGATTTCGCGGCCAGTACACCGGCTGCCTGGCCGGTGAGAAGTACAACGGGCTGTAAACGGGTAGTTCCATTTACAATATTGGTGACCGAAATACCTTTTTCACATACGATCAACCCATCCAGTTTTTCCGGGATCATCGTACCCATGGGAATATTATAGGCCGGTATGGGAGGGAACTCGATACCGGGCACCTTTCCGGGATAACGGGCATGATGATGATCAACCGGATAATCTCCTACTGAAATCCCTGTCCTGTACAATAAATAATTATAGGGATCTTTAATATGGTTGAGATTGAACCGTATCACTCCGCGCAATCTCCTGCCCTCGCGGTTATAGGGCATCCATGCCATTCCGCCATTCAGTTCATCATCGGCAAGACCAATATGCTTCAGACCCAATTCCGTTTGCATAAAGTAAATAAAACGAAGGGTATGATTTCTTGCCTCCTTATAGCCTTTTTCTCTTCCATTCAGGTCCTCTTCCACTACATTCAGATAGATGTCATTTCCGTAAGGCGGCCAGTTGAGCATATATTTTGTATGTGTGGCACCCGGACTCCTGGCCAGCTTCCCATAGTTCAGCATTTTAAATTTGTCACCGTTCCAGGGCTGGCCTTTGCAGGGAGCATCCGTACAGGTACAGAAAAATTTGGAGGGATCATACCCTTCCGGCCGTGGAATGGTTTTATCTGCATCAGGACCGTAATCTTTCAGCACGGCAGCCCAGGTAAGATCCTGGATGATATCCGTTTTTTGTTTAGCCTCCTTTTCCCCGCACTCAGCCGGGTCATCCGTGCCGAGATCATATGGGGCACCTGCTGCGCTGAAGACATCTCCCAGTTCTGTGGCGTCTATAACCACACCGGCCCTGGCAGAAAAAACTGTTGAAGGATCGGTTCCCCGGAAAGTCGCACCGGTGATCTTTAACCCATTTTTCCGAACTGACTCCAATGTATAGCCGAAATATACCCGGAGGTTTTTTTCCTTTGCGGTCCATGCTTTGAATATGCTGTCACCCACACGGGGTTCAAAACAGGTATTACTGACCCAACCCGTATTCAGCCGGTTAACTCGGTAATGACTGTACAGCGCCTGCCGGAATTCTTCCCAGATCCCGCTGGCCAGTTGATCGTTTCCATCCGTACAACTCACCCCGGCTGCCGTGAGCATCCCTCCCAGCATGCTGCCGGGTTCCACCAGTATGGTCTTTACTCCCATCCTTGCCGACTGAATCGCCGCTGCCACCCCTCCGGTACCGCCTCCGATCACCAGTACCCCGGTTTCGGCATACCTAACCTGGCGTTGAGGGAAGGAAACGACAGGGATACCAGCAATAATCAGAAGGCAAAGCCATTTCATATCATCAATTTACACGATAATAGGCTGAAAATAAAAATGCCCGGCGAGTATCCGGGCATTGCTAAAAACTTTCATTTTCAGAACGGCAGATCATCCACCGGCTCTGTGATCTCATTTGGGGATGGGCTGTTCGAAGTTCCCGTTGCCGCGCTTGCAGCAGCCGGCTGTTGGTAGGAGCCGCCACCGGCATTATCCGATTTGGAACCCAGCAGTTGCACCTCCCTCACCCGAAGTGATAAAGAAGCGCCGGGGGTGCCATCGTTGCGTTGAAAAGATCTTGCCTCGGGTGATCCCTCCACATATACCTCTTTTCCCTTTTGAAGATAGGTTGCCACGGCGGTGCGGTCTGTCCAGTAGGCGCAATCCACCCAGGTGGTCT
>CAYRHU010000007.1:0-67812 GCA_964424155.1 uncultured Chitinophaga sp. | reverse complement strand
GAGCGACAGCTTCCCAAGCTGTAGGTAGCCGGTTCGAGTCCGGTCTTCCGCTCTTCTTTCTCCCGACTATTTACTGTTTCTTTACGGCTGTTTTTTTGCCCGCAGCCGTAAAATTATATGCTATGCTCAACCGGTAGTTCCGGGTCCGGGTGGTATTGAAACTTTCAAAATTAAAATTGGGTCCGTAGGTGAACACCCGGTTTTGCTGCTGCACAAAGGGGTCAATGGCATTCACCGTTAAGACCAGTTTCTTTTCGAAGAACTTACGTTGCAGTCCCAGGTTCATACTGGTGGTCCAGCGGGCATAACCCTGCGGGTTGGCAAACCGGTTGAGGTTGAACCGTCCTGTGATGTTCCAGCGATCGGTTGGTGTAAAAGTGTAGTTGATGTTTGAGGTAAAGGATCCGCCGTCGCGGAATTTCCGCACCGTCTTGTCAAATGCGCTGTACCGGCTGTAAATGAAACTGGCGCTCAGGTTGACTCTTAGTTTCCTGCTAAGGGTCAGCCCGTTCCAGGAACTCAGTTCATACTCTTTTCTTCCGCTGATATTTTCCCAGGTGATCTGCGTCTTGGCATCGGGCAGCAGGGTACGCACCGGGCTGAATACGTCCTCCACGATATTGTAGCCCACCCCCAGGTTAATATAATATTTCGGCCGGGTACGACCGATCACGAGATCGAAATTATGGGCGGTGGAGGCTTCCAGTTTTTCATTGCCGAAACGGATATTATAAGGATCCGAAAAATCAATCGTGGGATTCAGTTCGCCGATACCCGGTCTGCGGATGCTGCGCCGGTAGGCCGCGGTGACGCTCAGCACCTCTTTCCATGTTTTATTGATGTTCGCAAAAGGCAACCAGGTCCAGTAATGATTTTTCACATCCCTGTTTTCCTTGAGCAGTTCAAAGAAGATAGCCGTTCTTTCGGCGGAACTGCCGGCGGTAAAACTGAAATTTTCACCCAGTACCTGTTTCACCGATGCCCTCAGGTTGGTGATCGTTTGGTGAAACCAGAAATCGTTGCTCAGCAGATCGAGCGGTTCCATGGTGCCTTCAGGTTTCTTTTTATAGCTCGCATCCACCTGGACATGATTGTTGGATCGTATATAGGCCGATCCAAATGAGAGAAAGGTTTTTTTATTATCCAGCATTTTATCATAATTCAACCGGATATTATGTCCGTTGATCCGGGTTTCATTGAGCTGCTGCTGCGTGGTGTCCTGCCCGTTCGCGGTATGATCCGGGTTGAAATACTGCTGGTAAAAGTCCCGGTCACTTTGATGTACAGAGAAATTATAAGCGGTGATGATCCGCAACGTTTCACCCGGTTTCCCTTTCAGTGTATAACTGACATTCAGCGAAGGGCTGTAATTATCCCCTTCATTATGTACATCCCTCCTGCTCAGTTTCCAGAGTTCCCCGAAACGGTTGATATTCCTGAATTCGGTGCTGTTCCGGTTGTCGTAACTGTTCTGGTTGTAGTTGAGTACAAAGTTCAGCAGGTTATTCTTGTTAATGTCATAATCCAGGTTTACCCGGAAACTCGGCCGCCAGTTTTTATTCGTAAACTGGTTCGAAGTGTTGAAGTAGTTGGAAGAATCAGCATATATATTATTACGGATGGAATATCCATTACCCTGCAAACGGTTATAACCAAGTCCGGCATTGATGCTGAGGGCCAGGCCCTGTTTCCGGTAGCTGAAATTGCCATTCAGACCGCCCTCCCCCCTTGTACCTGCGGACAGGTTTAGGCGACCGCTCCTTCCCACTTTGCCTTTTTTTGTGACAATATTGATCACCCCACCCTGTTCATTGGCATACTGGGGAGGTGGGTTGGTCATTACTTCGATCTTTTCAATGGAACTCCCGGGCATCGATTCGAGAAGATCCTGTAATTGCTGCAGGTTTAGTTCAACGGGCTTATCATCGATCAGTATTTTGGGCTCCTTTCCCCGCACCGTGATTTTTCCATCTGCGTCCTTTGCCACCAGCGGCACGCTGTTCAGCAGGTCACCCGCATTACTGCCTGCCGCGATAGCCGATTCACCCGCATTGAATGTGATGTTCCCGTCTTTGGACTGGATCAGCGGTTTTTCAGAATACACGATAACCGCATCCAGTTCCTGCCCCGCCTTCGGCTTTAACGTGATATCATTCAGGTTGAAATCATACCGTTCGGTTCTGAAATAAATGCTATCCATCTGCAGGGTTTGCAAACCGACAAACGAGATGCGAAGCCGATAGTAACCAAAGGCGATATTGGAAAGGCTGAAAGAACCCGATTTATCGGTCAGGATATTTTTCCTTATCAGGCTGTCCTGCATGGAAACCAGGGTAATCGTTGCCCCCTCAATGGCTTTTTTGTTTTCATCCAGCACCGAGCCGGTTAAAATACCGGGATCCTTGCCCTGTGAACAGGCAGCCGCAGAAATGATGGAAAGAATGAAAAATAATGAAATCCGTTTCAAAGTATCTGTTAGACGGCAAAAATAGCACAGGCTTGCTAACTGGTTGATATGTAAGTGGCTGATCGGCAAAATCAATCGTTTGAATTGGCCTCATTTTCACTGACAACCTGTCAGAAATTGCTTTTTAAGCAGTATATTTGCTGTCCGAATTGACTTTTTATGATTGATTATGTGACAGATAAACCCAGTGACCAAAGGATTCAGGATGAGGGCCGGCAGGGGGAAGCGTTTGCACCTTTTGAAGGGGATCCGAACCTCTATAATAAACGCTTTTATATTGAAAGTTATGGATGCCAGATGAATTTCTCGGACAGCGAGATCGTGGCCTCCATCCTTCACGGGGAGGGGTACGGAGCCACCCGGAATGCAGGTGAAGCCGACCTGATTTTTATAAACACCTGTTCCATCCGGGAAAAGGCGGAACAAACCGTTCGCAAACGACTTTCTGAATTCAGAAAGCTGAAAGAAAGCAGAAAGGGCATGCTGGTGGGGGTCCTGGGTTGCATGGCCGAGCGGCTGAAATCGAAATTCCTGGAAGAAGAAAAACTGGTGGATATCGTGGTAGGCCCCGATGCCTACCGGTCGCTTCCGGCGCTGGTGCAGGAAGCTTCGGGCGGGCAAAAAGCGGTGAATGTACTGCTGAACCGGGATGAAACCTATGCCGATATTTCCCCGGTTCGGCTCGACAGCAACGGGGTGAGCGCTTTTGTGAGTATCATGCGCGGATGCAACAACATGTGCTCATTCTGCGTGGTACCTTTTACAAGAGGCCGCGAAAGAAGCCGCGACCCCCAAAGCATCCTGGCGGAATGCAGGGAATTGCTTGAAAAAGGATATAAGGAAGTGACCCTGCTGGGACAGAATGTGGACAGTTATTATTATCACGATCCTGCCGGATCCACCCTGCAGGAAACCGTAACTTTTGCCGGTTTGCTGGAACGTGTCGCCCGGCTTTCGCCGGATCTGCGGGTCCGGTTTTCCACCTCGCATCCCAAAGACATAACAGACGATGTGCTCTTCACGATGCGTAAATATGATAATATCTGTAACTATATCCACCTGCCCGTGCAAAGCGGATCCACCCGGGTGCTGCAGTTAATGAACCGAACGTACACACGGGAATGGTATATGGCCAGGGTAGACCGGATCCGTGAAATCATTCCGGATTGCGGGATCAGCTCCGACGTGATCGCCGGATTCTGCACGGAAGAGGAACAGGACCACCGGGATACATTAAGCATTATGGAATTCAGCCGGTACGATATGAGTTATATGTTCATGTACAGCGAACGGCCGGGCACACTGGCACAACGGCGTTTTAAAGATGATGTACCGGATGAAGTCAAAAAAAGAAGACTGCAGGAAATTGTGGAACTGCAAAACCGGCTTTCACTGGAAAGCAATCAAAAAGATATCGGCAAAACGTTCCGGGTACTGATCGAAGGCGACAGCCGGAGAAGCGACCGGGACTGGATGGGAAGGAATTCGCAAAACAAAGTGATCGTATTTCCCAAAGAACATCATGAACTGAATAAAGGAGACTATGTACATGTGCAGGTGACAGACTGTACACAGGCCACATTGCTGGGAGTGATTACTAATTAATTCTTTCAATGGACATACAAAACATAAAAAACCGTTTTGGCATCATCGGCAACGCCCCTTCGCTGAATTATGCGCTGCAGGTGGCCGCCCAGGTGGCCACTACCGATCTTACGGTCCTCATCAGCGGTGAAAGCGGGGTGGGAAAAGAGGTGTTCTCCCAGATCATTCATTCGCTTTCGGCACGAAAGCATAACCCCTTTATCGCGGTTAACTGCGGCGCCATCCCCGAGGGCACTATCGATTCCGAACTGTTTGGTCACGAAAAGGGTTCCTTTACCGGTGCGGCGGATGCACGCAAGGGATATTTTGAAACCGTGAACGGCGGCACCATTTTCCTGGATGAGATCGGAGAACTGCCGCTGGGTACCCAGGCCAGGTTGCTCCGGGTACTCGAAAGCGGTGAATTCATACGCGTGGGTTCTTCGAAAGTGCAGAAAACCGATGTCCGTATTATAGCCGCCTCCAACAAGGATCTCCTGCAACTGGTGCAGAACGGGAAATTCCGTGAAGACCTCTATTACCGGCTGAGTACAGTCCCGATCCGGGTGCCCGCGTTGCACGACCGGCCGGAAGACATCCACCTGTTGTTCCGCAAATTCGCCGCCGATTTCGCCACCAAATACCGGACTTCTTCTGTTCAGCTGGACGAAGAGGCCAAACAACTGTTAATAAATTATCCCTGGCCCGGCAATGTGCGTGAATTAAAGAATATTGCTGAACAGATCTCGGTACTTTCCCAGGAAAAACTGATCAGCGCAAAAGAACTCAGTAAGTATTTGCAACCCTATTCCAATAACCGGTTGCCGGTCCTGGCATCCACAGGGAACGGGCACGGTCCGGAGTTTAGCAGTGAAAGGGAAATCCTTTACAAACTTTTTTTTGACATGAAAAAAGATGTAACGGAACTCAAAAAAATGTTTCTGGAGGTATTGCAGAATCCCGGGATGGTGGCCCAGCACCAGGCCATTATCAATGAATTGAAAGATGCGGAAACCTATCGCTTAAAAGCCAATGAACCCCTTTCGGCCTTACCCCCCGTTCCCGGGCATATGGGTTCGGCCGCACCCGCCCTGCATCCTGCACGGCCCGTGATGATGAATGATGATATCCAGGATCATGTGGAGGTGGAAGAAAGCCTGAATATAATGGACAAGGAAAAAGAGCTGATCATCAAGGCGCTTAAAAAACACAAAAGCAAACGAAAAGATGCCGCGATGGACCTTGGGATCAGTGAACGGACGCTATACAGAAAACTGAAAGAATACGATATTGAAGAATAGATATCATAAAAGGTACAAGGTACAAGGCACAAGCCTGCCCTCCGTAGCGAATGCGGAGGAGGGGCACAAGAATACTTTTCGTAGCGAAGGTGATGGAAGCATACTGTGCATAAGCCAGCCCTCCAAAGGGAAAGCGAATGAAGAACGTAAGGGCTTCTCGTTTGTCATGAGGTTTCTCCTTGTAGCTTGTGCCTTGTCCCTTGTGCCTTTTCTCACAGGTTGCGGTATTTACAAATTCAAGGATGTATCCATTCCTCCCGAAATAAAGACCGTCAGGGTCAATTATATCGAGAACAGGGCCCGTTACATCAACCCGCAACTGAGTCCCCGGTTAACGGATAAACTCCGGCAAAAGATCGTTGGGCAAACCAGGCTTACCCAGACCAATAACGATAACGTGGATTGGGATATCACCGGTTTTATTACAGATTATTCTTTCAGCACTTCGGCTATTTCCAACCAGCAGGTGGCGAATAACCGGCTAACGGTAAGTGTTCATATTACGCTGAACAACCGGAAAGAGGACAAACTGACTGATTATGATGTAAGCCGCAGCTTTGAATTCAAAGGAAACCAGTCGTTCCAGCAGGCCGAAAATGCCCTGGGAGATGAAATGATCCGAACCCTGACGGATGAAATATTTAACCGGCTATTCTCCAATTGGTAAGTTACCATTAATTTGTACGCATGAATCCCCGGATCAATCAACTGGTAAAATCGCTGCTGCAAAAGGACTCGCTCGACCAGTGTACCCTGCCGGAACTGGAGCAGTTTGCCGAGCGTCACCCGTATTTCGGGGCAGCCCAGTTACTGCTCACCAAAAAAATGCAAACTGATAACCCGGAGCGGTATGAGGAACAATTGCAAAAGACCTTTTTGTTCTTTCATAATCCCCTGTGGGTGGAACACCTGCTGAATGATAACGGGAATGCGGAAATAACCAGGATGAAAAAGGAAGTCCGGCCGGCAGAGCTGATTGAAGAAAAAAAAGATGTTGATCCCGAATTAACAACACCGGTTACAGGGGAAATCATGCCGGGTGAAGAAGTTCCTGTAACGAGGGAAGTGATATTGACCCAACCCGACGAAACCCCTTCAGCGTTCACACCTGCAATCCAATCGGGGGAAATACCGGCAAAAGAGGAGGCGCTGATCCCGCCCGAAGAACCCGAAACGGTAAAGGAACCCGGGCCGCATTCAAAGGAGGAATTCGTGTTTGAACCCTATCATACGGTTGATTATTTCGCTTCCCAGGGCATCCGGTTCAGGGAAGAAGAAAAACCCGCCGATAAATTCGGGCAGCAACTGAAAAGCTTTACGCAATGGCTGAAAACGATGAAGCGGCTACCCGTATCGGAGATCATCGCGCACACTGAACCCGTTGAGGAGAGAAAAGTGGAAGAAATGGCTGAAAAATCCCTGTTCGACCGGGAGGTGCTTACCGAAGCCATGGCTGAAGTATGGGAAAAGCAGGGAAACCGAGAAAAAGCCATTGAGGTATACAGCAAATTAAGTTTGCTTGAACCCTCAAAAAGCGCTTATTTTGCAGCCAAAATTGAGGTTTTAAAGAAATAGAAAGGACATGACAACTTTATTCATCATACTGATCGTGCTGGCATCGGTGGTATTGGGTCTTATTGTATTGGTTCAGAACCCAAAAGGCGGGGGACTGGCAGGAAATATCGCCGGTTTCAGCAACCAGTTCATGGGCGTAAAACAAACTACCGACGTACTCGAGAAAGGCACCTGGATCTTTGGCGGTGTGATCGCGGTATTAAGCATGCTCTCGGTAATTTTTATCTCGAAAACAGGAAGTGATGGCGTAGACCGCACCAAGGAAACCACCGGCGCCACGGTTCCGGCATCGACGCAGCCCCAGGTGCCCGCCAACGCGGTACCGATAGCCCCCTCTCCCGCTCCCACTACACCCAATAAATAATTGTAAAACATCGTTTCATGACCCGTCTGCTTCAGCGACGGGTTTTTTTGTTGCTGTTTAGGAGTTAATTTGCATAAAGGTTTTGCCGGTCATGAGGAGAAAAATAATTTTAGGAATTGGGTTTGTAATCCTGTTGTGCGGAGGGTTTATTGCATTTAAGCTGTTCAGGCCTGCCATTGACAATAAGAACAACGTTTACTTCTATATTATAGAAGGCGAATCACTGCAATCTGTTCAGGATGAACTGCAATCCCGGCAAATGCTGAAGGGCGGCGGATTTGATCTGGCATGCGCCGTACTCCGGGTTAAAAAACCGAAACCGGGACGGTACCTGTTCAAAGACGGCATCAGCGCCTTCAAACTGGTGCGGATGTTGCGGAGTGGCGAACAATCGCCTGTAAAAATCACTATCGTCAAGGAGCGGACAAAGGAACTCTTCTCCGGAAAGATCGGGCGGGGAAGAAAGTTCGATCTCCGGTTCGACTCCATTCAAATGATCCGGTATCTCAATAATAATGATTCGCTTCAGCAATTCGGTGTGGACAGTAATACGGTCATGACGGTCATTATTCCGGACACCTATATTCACAACTGGAACAGCACCCCCGAGAAACTGATGCAGCAGTTTTACACCTATTATATGAAATTCTGGAACCCGGAAAGAACGGCAAAAGCGGATGCCGCCGGATTAACGCCGCAGCAGGTGATGATACTGGCCTCCATCGTGGAGGAAGAAACCAACCGGAAGGATGACAAGTATAAAATTGCCAGCGTTTATATCAACCGGTTAAAAAAGGGAATGCGCCTGCAGGCCGATCCCACGGTAAAATTCGTGACCCGGAATTTTCAACTCGGACGTATCACGGGCACCCATCTTAAACTGGAGTCGCCCTATAATACCTACCTGTACGCAGGGCTCCCGCCCGGCCCCATCTGCACGCCTTCCATCGAATCCATCCTGGCTGTACTCGACGCTCCACAAACGGATTATCTTTTCTTTGTGGCCAGTTATACTTTTGACGGCAGCAGCATATTTACCAGCAACCTGGACGATCATAATAAATTCGCACGGCTTTTTCACCAGGAACAGAACCGGAGGGCCGATTCCATCCGGAAACTGAAAGAAAAAAAACCTGTCAAGTGATCCGGAAAATCACCGATAAGGTCACCTCCTCAGCGCCGGCCCATTACGCGGTCAGGAAAAGTAAAAAAATTTACCTTCCGGGTTTCAGGGGAATTGCCCTCTACGATGTCATCAATTTCTTTATCGGCCAGGTAAAAACGGTAGGCATGACGGAGAGAGCCTCGGCAATCGCTTTTAATTTTGTCATGGCGATACCCCCGGCTATCATTTTTCTTTTTACCCTAATCCCCTTCCTGCCCATTTCCAGGGAATTTGAAGAGGGTATTTACAGCCTGATCCGGGATGTGGTGCCGGGCGAAAAGAACAATGCCACCATGATACATTTTTTACAGGATTTCATCAACAAGCCCCGTACCGGTCTGCTTTCCATGGGTTTTGTACTGGCGATGTTCTTCTCCTCCAACGCCATCATGGGCATTCAACGCTCCTTTGACAAAAACTATATCGGTTTCCGGAAAAGAAAGGGTTTCCAGAAAAGGGGATCCGCACTCAGGATCACCATGGTATTATATGTGTTTGTGTTTATTTCGGTGTTGCTGCTGGTGGCACAGGGCGCCTTGTTGCGGTTGCTGGTTACCAACCCGCTCATACGCGACATAATCACTTATTCCCGCTGGATCGTCATTGTACTCCTGTTTTTCATATGCATTTCCTATATACACCGTCACGCGCCTGCCGTGCATAAAAAATGGCGGCTGATCAATCCCGGGTCCATCCTTTCCACGGTGCTGATGCTGCTGACCACCCTGCTTTTTTCCTGGTGGGTGAGCCGGTTCGCGAATTATAATGAGCTCTACGGCTCCATAAGCGCCATCCTGATCCTGATGGGATATATCTTTATCAATTCGCTGGTGTTGCTGATCGGTTTCGAATTGAATGTCAGCATCACATCGTTGAAGAAAATAGCAGACGAGCGGAAAGAAAACGATACAAACGGCGAGGATAACTGAACCTATTTTCCGAAATTTGGTTACATATAAAAAACTTATCAACCATGAAAAAAGGAATTTTTGCTGCGATCCCTTTACTGGCGCTGGCGGCGGCTGTGACCCTGAATATTGAACCCCTCCCGATGGGCGCCCCCATACCTAAACCCGAAGTGAAAATGAAGGACATTTCGGGGAAGGAAGTTTCCCTGAAGGATGTGAAGACCGACAAGGGGCTGTTGGTAATGTTCAGCTGCAATACCTGCCCTTATGTGATCAAGAATCAATCCCGCACGTACGAAGTATGCAAATACGCAATGGGTAATGGCATCGGGGTGGCTTTATTGAATTCCAATGAGGCCCAAAGAACGGAAGATGATTCATTTGAAGATATGAAGGCCTATGCCAAAGACCAGGGATATGGATGGTATTACCTGGTCGACCAGAACCATGTACTGGCCGATGCTTTCGGCGCCAACCGCACACCGGAGTGCTTCCTGTTTGACGGGAACGGAAAACTGGTGTACCACGGTGCCATCGACGATAACCCCAATGACGCGGGCTCCGTTAGCCGTAAACACCTGATGCTCGCCATCGATGAGATGAAGGCTGGTAAAGACGTGAGCGTAAAACAATCGCGTTCGGTGGGCTGCACGATCAAGCGGCTTTGAGCCCCATCCCAAAAAGATATAATCCCTTCCACACCGGAAGGGATTTTTATTTATGGAAACCGGCATAAGCGGCATCTAAGCGGATAAACCCTTTAATCACCAAAATAAACGCTTATGAATGCGAACGGTTTCCTCTCCCGGGTGTTCATCTTTGTTTTTATGATTGCCGTGGGATTTGCGCTGGCCAAAGCCATTTATCACAGGAGTTTCCTGGGTATATTACTTGCGCTTGTAAGCCTGGGAGCCGGTATTTATTTCATTTACCTGGTGGCCCATGCACGAAAACAAATTGAAAAGGCCAGGGAAGTATCCTGATGTCAATGAAGCAGGGCCGTCATTTCCTTTTTCAATTCCTTGTGGGAAAGCTGTTTCTCATGAAAGCGCCTGAATCCGGTCCGGTTGTTCACAAAAAGGGTGGCCGGTATCGCCCCCGACCATTTGGAATCAATCCTGGGGCAGAAATAATCGGCATTGGTTTCATTCAGCCAAACGATTGGAGCGACGAATTTCCGCTTGTCAGCCATGGCCGCGATGGCATCGGGAAATGCCTCCTTAAAATCAAGGCTGACCAGTAACAGTTCTATCCGGTTCGTATCGGATGAAAGGGCACTGTTATGTTCGGATACTTCTTTGATGAAATACGGAATTTCTTCAATACAGGGCTTGCACCAGGTGGCCCACATATTTATGATCATCGGGGTCTTCGATTCAGCTATTAATTTTTCCAGTTCCGTGATCTTTACCGACCGTATATCCTGAGCATTTAATGTAATCCCTCCAAAAATAACCGAAATTACTAATGCTAAACGTTTCATTGTATATTGAAAATTGAACATTGCTTATTGAACATTTTCCCCGCCTTCGCGGAACCCCCACTCTTCCAGCAGGTTATTATACCGGACGTCATCCAGCCCCTTCCGGTTGTAATGACCCGCCATGAACTTCTGACGGTAGGCTTCATACAGCGTCACCGCGCAGGCTACGCTGATATTGAGCGAACGGATTATGCCTACCTGCGGGATGATGAAATTCCCGTCGGCCAGCGCCCGGATCTCTTCGCTCACCCCGCTGTGTTCATTGCCAAATACAAGGGCGATGCTCCCGGTAAAATCAATGGCATGTAAAGGTACCGCATCGCTGCTGAGATGGGTGGTTAAAATGGTTGAATAGCGCTTTCGCAGGGATGAAAAACATTCCACCGCGTCAACAAACTGGTGTATGGTCAGCCATTTCGCCGCACTGGAAGAACTTTTCGCTCCCCATTTCTTATGAGGCGGGATCTTTGTATTCAGGATATAAATATCCTGCACCCCCACCGCGTCGGCCGTCCTCATCACGGCGGAAATATTGTGCGGATCGAAGACATTTTCCAGCACCACCGTGATGCCTCCCTGTCTTTTATCCAGCACCGAACACAGTCTTTGTCTTCTTTCGGGGGTCATTGAGATTGAGGGCTTTAGCTTGCAAACATCGGTAAAATAAGTATATTTATAGGGGTCAAGACAAATTCTGCTATCAATTGTTAACCACATAGAAACATAGGCACATAGGTCAACACATAGATTTACTTTCATGTGCTTTCCTAAGTTCCGTGATTGGCGGATCTAAAAAATATTATTCATGAAATATCCTCAGGTACAAAATTTTATAAATGGTCAGTTCGTAAACGACTCTTCCGGTCAGTCTCTTCAGGTAATTTCACCGCTCGACGGCAACCTGTTATCAACCGTACCCTTATCAACCGGAAAAGACCTGGATGATGCCGTTATGGCTGCAAAAAAAGCATTTCCCGCCTGGAGCAGGATCCCCATTAAAGAGCGGGTCCAGGTTTTTTACAGGTATAAATATTTACTGGAAAAAAATTTACAGGAACTGGCGGAACTGGTGCGGGAGGAAAACGGAAAGACCTACAGTGAGGCGGTGGCCGAGATCGAAAAAAGCATTGAGCTCACCGAGTTCGCCTGTTCGCTCCCTCAACTCGTAACCGGTGAAGTGCTTGAAGTGAGCCGCGGCGTGGAATGCAGAACAGAGCATGTGCCGCTGGGTGTGGTGGCCTCCATTGTTCCTTTCAATTTCCCGGCCATGGTTCCCAACTGGACGATCCCCAATGCCATAGCGCTGGGCAATTGCATGATCATGAAACCTTCGGAAAAAGTGCCGCTGAGCACGGCCCGGCTCGCGTTGTTGCTAAAAGAGGCCGGCTTGCCGGATGGGGTGTTCAATGTGTTGAACGGTGACAGCGTGATCGTGAATGCCATCTGTGATCATCCCGGAATCGAAGCGGTTTCATTTGTTGGTTCCACTAAAGTGGCAAAGCTGGTATACCAGAAAGCGACGTCCCGGTTTAAGAGGGCTCTCGCCTTAGGTGGCGCCAAAAACCACCTGATGGTGCTCCCCGATGCCAAACCCGATATGACGGCACAAAATGTAGCCGCTTCCATGAGCGGGTGTGCCGGGCAACGCTGTATGGCGGCCTCCGCCATGGTAGCTGTAGGCGATGTGGATCATATCATTCAAAAAATTTGTGATGAGGCGAAAAAAATAATCCCGGGAGAAAACCTCGGCGCGGTGATCAGCAGGGATTCAAAAGAACGAATTGAACGCTATATCACGGAAGCGGAGAATCAAGGGGCGAAGATTCTGGTCGACGGACGTAATACCACCGTGAAGGGGAAAGAGAACGGAACGTATGTGGGTCCCACTGTGATCGATCATGTGACACCGGACATGTCGGTTGCCCGGGAAGAAATCTTCGGTCCGGTAATCTCCATCATGCGCACGCAAACGGTGGATGAGGCGCTGGCCATCGAAAATGCCAATCCCTATGGTAATGCGGCTTCGGTATTCACCCAGAGCGGCGGACTCGCCCGTTATATCATTGACCGGGCCAGCGCCGGTATGATCGGGGTGAACGTAGGAGTGCCGGTTCCGAGAGAACCTTTTTCCTTCGGCGGCTGGAATGAAAGCAAATTCGGCGTAGGCGATATTACCGGGAAGAGTTCCATTGAATTCTGGACCAAACTGAAGAAGAGCACAACGAAATGGAACCCCGAGGCGGGAGTTAACTGGATGAGTTAGCTTCAGGACTTTACCTGGTGCCGGAAAAGCATATTGGCCGCCATGCCGGCGAGTAAACGTAAGTGAGATTGCATTAAATCATTAATTAAACAACGTATGAGTACAAAAACCGTATCAGAAACAAATGAGATCATCCAGGCGAATCTTGACCATACGTTGTTTTCCTGGAGCAAACAAAAAGGGATCAATCCCATCGCGGTGAAGCATGCGGAGGGTGTATATCTCTACGATTATGAAGGTAACCGCTATATTGATTTTTCATCCGGGTTGATGAACGTGAACATCGGGCATGGCGATCAGCGGGTGACGGAAGCCGTTGTAAAACAAATGCGCGAAGTGACCTATGTAACACCCAGCTGTGTGACCAGGGTTCGGGGCGAATTGGGAAAAAAACTGGCGGAAATTTGTCCCGGCAACCTCAATAAAGCCTTCTTTACCCTTTGCGGCGCAACATCCATTGAAAACGGGATCAAACTGGCCCGCTTATATACGGGCCGGCATAAGATCCTGGCCCGGTACCAGTCTTATCATGGCGCCTCCTACGGCGCCCTGAGCGCCAGCGGAGATCCCAGGAGGATCCCGATGGATTCGCAACAGGCCCCCAATTTTGTGCATTTCGATCTCCCCTATCTCTACCGCTGGCAATACGGGGAAGAGAACCTGCTGAAAGAATCTGTGGCCTCGCTGGAAAGAACAATCGCGTATGAAGGTCCCTCCAATATCGCAGCCATATTGCTGGAAGGCGAATCCGGTTCCTCCGGTTGCCTGCAATACCCGGTGGGATACCTGCAAGCGGTACGGGAGATCTGTAACAAACACGGTATCCTTTTATTCATCGATGAGGTGATGAGCGGTTTTGGCCGCACCGGTAAATGGTTCGGGTTTGAAAATCATGGTGTAGTTCCGGATATGATCGCCATGGCCAAAGGACTGACCAGCGGCTACCTGCCCTTTGGCTGCCTCATGGTAAGTGATACGATCGCATCGAAATATGATGACAACGTTTTACCACTGGGACTTACTTACTCAGCCCATCCGGTAAGCTGCGCCGCCGCGCTGGAAACCATACGAATCTATGAAAACGACGGGCTGATCGAAAACTGCGCTGTCATGGGAAAATATGTGGAACAAAGAGTAGAAAAACTGAAGCAGGCGCATTCCTGTATTGGTGATTTCAGAAACACCGGTCTGCTTGGCTGCCTGGAACTGGTGAAAAACCGGGAAACAAAAGAACCGATGGCTCCCTTTAATGCAAAGCCGGATGAAATGACAGTGATGAACAGGATCGCGGCAAGAATCCGTGAACTCGGGATGTACACCTTTGTCCGCTGGAGCTATATCTTCATCGCCCCTCCCCTCTGTATAACGAAGGAACAAATTGATGAAGGATTAGCCATCATCAGCGAATCGCTGAAAATAGCGGACGAATATAGCGGGTAACCAGGAATTGTAAAAACCTTAAACTTCAAACCCTGAACCTTCTTTGAACGAAAATTTCAATATAACCGATTCCCCGCTTTACAACGAAGATCTTGCACCTGTTCCCCGGGAAAAAAGAACCTGGAATAAGTGGCATATCGCCGCGCTGTGGGTGGGCATGGCCGTATGTATACCAACTTATATGCTGGCCAGCAGCCTGATCGGACAGGGCATGAACTGGTGGCAGGCGCTGGCAACCATTCTGTTGGGCAACCTGATTGTACTGGTACCGATGATCCTGAATGCCCATGTAGGCACAAAATACGGAGTCCCTCTTCCTGTTTTTCTTAGAATGAGTTTTGGCACCCGGGGAGCGATTCTGGCCTCTTTGTTACGGGGATTGGTGGCCTGCGGATGGTTCGGCATACAAACCTGGATTGGCGGCGCAGCCATTTACCAGTTACTGGTAGTCCTGTTTCCCGCAATGGCGAAAACGGTATATCTCGGAAGCTTTATCGGCCTCAACGCGGCACAGGCAGCCTGTTTCCTGTTATTCTGGTTCATGAATATCTGGATCGTTTATAAAGGGATCGATTCCATCAAGAAACTGGAAGCCTGGTCGGCACCCTTCCTCCTGCTTATCGGGCTTACTCTTTTGTTATGGGCCTGGTTCCGGGTGGGGTCCATTCAGGAGATATTGGGAGCGTCATATACTCTTTCTTCACAGAATAATGTTGATTTCTGGAAAATATTCTTTCCCGGTTTAACTGCCATGGTTGGCTTCTGGGCCACGCTTTCCCTCAATATCCCTGATTTTACACGATACGCACGATCACAGAAGGACCAGGTGATGGGGCAACTGATCGGATTGCCCTCTACGATGGTCTTTTATTCTTTTATCGGAATCGCGGTCACCAGCGCCACCGTGCTGATCTTCGGGGAAGCCATCTGGGACCCCGTGGTATTGATGGCAAAGTTTGAGTCGCCGGTCGTGGTGGTCATTTCCATGCTGGGTCTTACCATAGCCACGCTTTCCACCAATATCGCAGCCAATGTGGTTGCACCTGCCAATGGCTTTGCCAATATAGCACCCCGGAAGATCAGTTTTAAAATGGGGGGGTATATAACGGGTGTCATCGGCATCCTGATTTTCCCCTGGAAACTGATCGCCGACCCCGAGGGATACATATTCCGCTGGCTGATCGCGTATTCGGCACTTCTCGGAGCCATGGCCGGTATCATGATCTGTGATTATTACCTGGTGCGGAAAAAGAGAATACGGGTTACGGAGCTGTTTAATCCCTTGGGCGAATACCGGGGCTGGAACATTCCGGCATGGATTGCCTTTGTGCTGAGCATACTCCCGGTGATTCCCGGATTCCTGGTGGCGACGGGTGCTGTCAGTGCGGAGCGTCTCCCTGCCTTTTTTGTAAATCTTTATTCCTACGCATGGTTCGTAACTTTTTTCCTGTCATTTATCCTGTATTATTTAATCGCAGGTATGAAAAATAAATAATTGAATTATGTCAATCCTGATCAGAAACGGACGGATCGTTACGGCCACCGATGATTATGTAGCCGATATACTCGTGGAAGGTGAAACAGTGAAAGTCATCGGCGAAAAGCTGACGGCAAAGGCGGACAAGGAGATCGATGCCTCCGGCAAACTTGTTTTCCCGGGGGGAATCGACCCGCACGTGCACCTGGATATGCCTTTTATGGGCACCTTCTCCTCTGATAATTATGAAACGGGCACCCGGGCCGCTCTTTTCGGCGGAACCACCATGGTCATCGATTTCATTTTGCAGAAGCAGGGACATTCACTCCGCGCCGCCCTGGAAGAATGGCAGGGCCGCAGCCAGGGGAATTGTGTGGGTGATTACAGTTTTCATATGGCCGTCACCGACTTTAATGAAGAAACCCGGAAAGAAGTACGGGACATGGTTGAAAAGGAAGGCATCACTTCATTCAAAACATTCATGGCGTACAAGGGCGCCCTGATGATTGATGACCGGCAGATGGTGGGACTGATGCAGGAAGTGAAAAAAAACGGCGGGCTGATCAACGTGCATGCCACCAACGGTGATATGATCGATTACCTGGTGGCCAAACACCGCTCGGAGGGCAAACTCAGCCCGCTGTACCATTACCTCTCACAACCCGAAATTACCGAAGCCGAGGCCAGCGGACGATTTGCCGATATGGCGGATTATACCGGTTGTCCAGGCTATATCGTTCACCTGACCTGCGAAGGCGCTTTAAACGCCGTTCGCAATGCCACAAAAAGGAATCAGAAGATTTTTGTGGAAACTTGCATTCAATACCTGGTGCTCGACGCCTCTCTTTATGAACAGGAAGATGGAGCCAAATGGGTGATGAGTCCTCCGCTCCGCCAGAAAAAAGACCAGGAAACCCTCTGGGCCGGTATTAACCAGGGTCTCGTACAGGTGGTGGCCACGGATCACTGCCCGTTCAAATGGGAGCAGAAACTGATGGGAAAAGATGATTTCTCCAAAATACCCAACGGACACCCTGCCATTGAGAACAGGATGGAACTTTTATTCAGCGAAGGAGTGCATAAAGGAAGGATCACCCTTAACAAGTATGTGGAAGTGGCCTGTACCAATCCCGCAAAGATATTCGGCATGTTTCCCCGGAAAGGCACCATTGCCGCCGGCAGTGATGCGGATATCGTGATCTTCGATCCCAACGAAAAGCACAAACTCTCGGCTGGGTCTCATCACATGAATGTGGATTACAGCGGTTATGAAGGATGGGAACTGACCGGTAAAGTGAAAACCGTACTGTTACGGGGGAAAGTAGCCATCGAAAACAACCATTGTCATGTTGACAAGGGATATGGTAAATTTATAGGAAGAAGCAAGGTAAGCGGGATCATTTAACCGGGAAGTCCGAAAGACAGAAAGTCCGGAAGTTTGAAAGACAGTTATCATGTAGTAGAGAATCATTCCGTTCTCGGAGAATTTCTTTCGGTATTTCCGTCTTGCTGACTTTCAGACCTTCCGACACATTCAAAAAACAAAAGATCAATTATGCCCAGAATCATCAAATCAGGACTTATCCAGATGTCGCTTCCGAAGTCGGAAGGGGAAGGAACAATCGAAGAAATTAAGGAGGCCATGCTGCAAAAACATATCCCCTTTATTGAGGAAGCCGGTAAAAAAGGGGTCCAGATCCTTTGCCTGCAGGAAATTTTCAATACTCCCTATTTCTGTCCCGGGCAGGACAAGGCCTGGTACGAGAGTGCGGAACCGGTACCAGGACCCACCGTGCAGCGGATGCAGGGATACGCAAAAAAATACAACATGGTGATGATCGTGCCCATGTATGAAAAGGAGCAGGCCGGGGTCTTGTATAATACGGCTGCCGTGATTGACGCAGACGGAACCTATTTAGGAAAATACAGGAAGAATCATATCCCGCATACTTCGGGATTCTGGGAAAAATTTTTCTTCAAGCCCGGCAACCTGGGTTATCCAGTCTTCCAAACCAAATATGCAAAAGTGGGTGTTTACATCTGTTATGACCGTCATTTCCCCGATGGTGCCCGGATACTGGGGCTAAATGGCGCGGAAATCGTGTATAACCCTTCTGCCACAGTAGCCGGGTTATCGCAGTATTTGTGGAAGCTCGAGCAGCCCGCCCATGCAGCTGCGAATGGTTATTTTATGGGTTGCATTAACCGGGTAGGCACAGAAAAACCATGGAACCTGGGCAGGTTTTACGGCAGCTCTTATTTTGTCGACCCCCGCGGACAGATTTTCGCCCAGGCCAGCGAGGATAAGGATGAATTGCTGGTCGCCGAATTCGACCTGGATATGATCGAAGAAGTGAGAAGCGTATGGCAGTTTTTCAGGGACAGAAGGCCGGAGACATACGGGAAGCTGGTTGAATTATAGTACAAGCTGCGAGCTATGAGCTGCCAGCTGCGAGAAAAGACGCTGCAAAAGCTCACAGTTGGCAACTATTTATAAGCAATTTATACAACAAATGAGCATCAGTAATAACAGATTATCCCAGGAGCAGTACGACGTCAACTTTGCCGATATTCATCCTCCTTTTGAGAATAAAACTGCGGCACAGGTGGAAGCCGGCCGTTGCCTCTTTTGCTATGATGCCCCGTGTACGAAAAGCTGCCCCACACATATTGATGTGCCAAAATTCATAAAACAGATCTCTACAGATAATGTCAAAGGCTCAGCGCATACGATTTTTGAATCCAATATTATGGGCGCGGGTTGCAGCCGGGTTTGCCCGGTTGAAAAGCTATGCGAAGGAAGTTGCGTATTCAATTTGTTGAACGAACCCCCGATCCCCATTGCCCGGCTGCAACGCTACAGCACCGAAATGGCGATGGAAAAGAACTGGTCGTTGTTCGAGAGAAAAAAATCCACAGGAAAAAAAGTGGCCATTGTGGGAGCCGGACCCGCGGGATTAAGTTGTGGTCATGTGTTGAGCCGCGAAGGTGTGGATGTGACGATTTATGAAAAAGAAAGCAGGGGCGGCGGGTTGATGACCTATGGCATCGCGGCCTATAAGGTAACGCCTGAATTCTGTGAAAAGGAAGTGAACTATATCACTTCGCTCGGCGGGATGGAAATAAAATACAAACAGGAACTGGGAAAAAATATTTCACTGCAGGAACTGCAAAAGAACTTCGATGCCGTCTTTCTCGGTATCGGTGTGGGAATTGCCCGTCAATTGGAAATACCCGGCGAGGACCTCGATGGCGTGGAAGATGCGATCGGTTTTATTTACCGGTTAAGGGACCAGGGATTTGCATCCGTTCCCGTTGGCGACAAAGTGGCTGTGATCGGCATGGGGATGACGGCGATCGATGCCGCCACTCAGGCAAAAAGACTGGGCGCAAAAGAAGTGACCCTGGTGTACCGGAGGACCGAAGCGGAGAAACCCTGTACGAACGCCGAACTGGATATCGCCAAACTGGACGGTTGCAAGATCATCTGGCTCGCGGCCCCGGTGGAAATAAAAGGCAGGAACGGAAAGGTAGCCGAACTCGTTTGCGGTAAAATGAAACTGGGTGAACCCGATGCCAGCGGCCGCCGTTCACCTGTGGATACCGGCGAAATATTTTCAATCGAAGTGGATATGGTGATCAAAGCGGCCGGACAGGTGCCTTTTGAAAGCCTGATCAACAAATTAAAAGTTAAGAACACAAATGGAAAGATCATTATAGACAAGGATTGCTCAACCAATTTGAAGGGTGTCTTTTCCGGGGGCGATGCGGTAAACGGAGGAAAGGAAGTGGTGGATGCGGTGCAGGCGGGAAAAGAAGCGGCACGGGCAATACTCGCCTATTTAGGAGTAAAATAAATGTTCAAATAAAAAACTGGTTGAAAATTGAACATTGATCGTTGAACATTGAATAGTTAATAAGGATATACGATTATGGCAGATATTACCTCTGACTTCCTGGGCATTCGCTCTCCCAACCCTTTCTGGCTGGCCAGCGCCCCTCCCACGGATAAAAAATACAATGTACTGCGCGCATTCGAAGCCGGCTGGGGTGGTGTGGTATGGAAAACGCTGGGCAGCCAGGTAAAGAACGTTTCCTCCAGGTATTCCGCCGTGGATTACGGTGGTCAGCGGGTAATGGGACTCAACAATATTGAACTCATCAGCGACCGGCCACTGGAAATCAATCTGCGCGAGATCGCCGAATGCGTTAAACTCTTTCCCGACCGGGCCATGGTCGTTTCCCTGATGGCCGACAATGACCGTAATAGCTGGCACGAACTGATCAAAAAAGTGGAGGATACCGGGGCCCACGGTCTTGAGTTGAACTTTGGATGTCCGCACGGCATGACCGAACGAGGCATGGGCGCCGCCGTAGGCCAGGATCCGGAAATCGCCTGTATGGTGGTGGAATGGGTGATGGAAGCGGCCACGATACCGGTGATCACCAAGCTGACCCCGAATGTTCACTCCGTGGTTCCGACCGGGCGATCGGTGGTAAAAGCCGGGTCAAACGCGCTTTCCCTGATCAATACGATCCAGTCGGTGACCGGTGTGGATCTCGATACCCTGGTGCCCAATCCCTATGTAGCCGGCAAATCGGTTTTTGGCGGTTATTGCGGTCCCGCGGTAAAACCCATCGCGTTAAAAATGCTGACGACCATCGCCCAGGATGAACTGACCCGCACCGTCCCCGTCAGCGGCATCGGCGGCATCAGCACCTGGAAAGACGCAGTGGAGTTCATGCTGCTGGGAGCCAGTAATGTGCAGGTATGCACGGCCGTTATGAAATACGGTTTCCGGATCATTGATGATTTATGCGACGGGCTGAATAACTGGATGGATGAAAAAGGCTACAAAACACTGGGAGACTTTATCGGGAAGTCCGTCCCAAATATTACAGACTGGGAGGATCTCGACATCAACTACCACCACATTGCCAAAATCAACCAGGATAAATGCATTCATTGCGGGTTATGTTATATCGCGTGTGAAGACACTTCGCACCAGTCGATAAGGCTGGATTACGGCATTCCCTATAACACGTATACAGTTATTGAGAAAGAATGCGTGGGCTGCAACCTGTGTAAACTCGTATGCCCGGTCGACAACTGCATTACCATGGAAGAACACCGGGTATCCCCGGAGTACCTGAACTGGATCGAATTTCAGAAAAGAGGACTCCCGCTGAATGATCATTAACGGAGTTGATAACAGCGGGGAGCGATTGGCTTCATTTTTGTTTGATCCGTGCGATATTAAGCCGTTGAAATATGAAGAAGCTGTTGAAAATAACCGGTCTCATTGTACTGCTCCTGCTTTTAATGGCATTTACCATTCCGGTGGTATTTAAAAAGCAGGTGCAGGCGCTGGTTAAGAAGGAGATCAACAAACAGCTGAACGCGAAAGTCGATTTCAGGGATGTCAGGCTGTCCTTATTCCGTCATTTTCCTAAAATAACAATCAGTATTAAAGGACTTCAGATTACCGGGAAATCCTCATTCGCGGCCGATACGCTCCTCGCCACGGAAAGCGCGGATATCACCGCCGGGCTTTTCAGCGTTTTGCGCGGGAAAAATATAAAAGTGCATGGATTATACCTGCAGTCACCCCGGATCCATTTGCTTACCGATAAACTGGGCAGAAATAACTGGGATATCGCCAGGTCTTCGATGGATACAACCGGGATAACAGATACGTCCGCTTCCAGCTTTAAATTATCCCTGAAAGACTACCGGATCGCCGACGGGTACCTGCTCTATGATGACAAGCAATCCGATACCTACCTGGAACTGAATGACCTTGAACACAGGGGAAGCGGCGATCTCAGCGCCGATATGTTTACCCTCTCTACCAGTACGCATGCCGGCTCCGCCACCCTGCTTGTCGACGATATCCCTTACCTGTTCCAAACAGAAACCTCCCTGGGATCGGATGTTGAAATAGATAACAAAACAAGTACGTACCGCTTTCAAACCGATGACATCATCGCGAATGAAATGCGTTTGTCCGCGGAGGGTTTTGTCCGTATGATCAGCGGCCGGGCGTATGAAATGGATATAAAATTCAACGCCCCTTCCAATGATTTTAAAAATATTCTGTCGATGGTTCCGGCCATCTATAAGGAGGATTTCAAAACGATAAAAACCAGCGGTGAAGCTTCTTTCAGCGGATTTGTGAAGGGTATTTATTCACCGGAACGGATGCCCGCCTATGACATTAAACTGAAAGTGAAGAACGGATCCTTTCAATACCCGGACCTGCCAAAGCCGGTTAGTAATATTGACCTGGATCTCAGGGCGGTTAATCCGGATGGGATCCCCGACCATTCGGTCATACAGGTAACCGGGGGGCATCTGGAATTTGACAGGGAGCCTTTTGATTTTCATTTTATTTATCAAAACCCGTTGACGGTACAATACCTGGATGCGGGGGCAAAAGGCAAATTGGACCTTTCGCAACTGACAAAATTCATAAAACTGGGAGCCGGCACCAGGCTGGGAGGCCTGGTTTGGGCGGATGCCTTTATAAAAGGTCCGTTGAAAGCCTTGCAGCAGCAAAAAGGTCCGTTCAGCGCGGGTGGATTCTTTGATATCCGGAATTTATATTATTCATCGGCACAATTCCCTCAGCCATTGCAGAACGGCAGTATGAAAGCGGTGTTGAACCATAAGGAAGGTGTTGCGGACAGGACGGTCATCGATGTATCTGATGGTCACCTGGAATTCGGAAACGACCCGGTGGATTTCAGTCTGAGTGTGCAAAATCCCTTTTCCGCTGTTTTGCTTTCCGGTCATGCAAAGGGCCGGTTTAACCTGGATCACCTGAAGCAATTCATAACACCGGAACCCGGCACATCCATAAGCGGAACAATGACAGCGGATATGGAATTCAGCGGCAGCAGGGCTGCCCTGAAAAATGAGGAATATGAAAAGATCATGCTCAAAGGCGCGGCTGATTTCTCTAATGTCAAATTCAGATCGAAGGATTATCCTTCCGGTGTCGGGATAAGTACCGCTTCGCTAAAATTTGGAGATAAGAACATATCACTGGACAAATTTACAGCTGAATACGCCGGTAGTCATATCACGGCCGCCGGTACCCTGAAAAACCTGGTAGGCTACCTGGCGGATGCAGAGCCTGTTTCAGGCAACCTTACCGCATCAGCGGATCAGGTAAACCTGAATGACTGGATCGGGGATGCGGTCGGAGATTCTGCCAGTTCATCAACCAAGGCTACAGGCGGAGATCCGTTCCTGGTTCCGCCGGGCGTTGACTTTACAATCAGTACGATAATCAATAAGCTCCGGTACGACAAGGTTGATTACAATAATGTAAACGGAACGATTCGTATCAATGACGAGCAAGTGACCTTTAAAGACATCCGGGCAAAAGCGCTGGAAGGAGAGCTTCTGCTGAACGGATCCTATTCCACCCGGATCAGCAAGACAAAACCGGATATCAGCCTGGGTTATGATATCAGGGATATGGATGTGCGCCAGGCTTTTGATGCGTATAACACGATACAATTCCTGATGCCGGTCGGAAAGTTTCTTTCCGGGAAACTGCAATCGCAGTTAACCATGACAGGCAACCTCGACGGCGGGATGATGCCCATCCTGAACAGTCTTTCAGGCAAGGGCAGCCTCTTGTTATTGCAGGGTGTGCTGGCCAAATTCGCCCCGCTTGAAAAGATCGCCGCCCTGCTCGATATCGACCGTTTAAAATCGATCAGCCTGAAGGATATTAAAAACTATATTGAATTTTCGCATGGAAAGGTGCTGGTCAGGCCTTTTACCGTTAAGGTCGGCGATATTGAAATGGAGATTGCCGGGTTCCATGGATTTGATCAATCCATGGATTACGCGGTAAAAATGAAACTCCCCCGTTCGGCCATGGGTACAAAGGGAAATAACCTGGTGAATGATCTGACCACTAAAGCGATCGCAAAAGGTTTCCCCATCAAGCCCGGTACCACCGTGGATCTTAGCCTGAAAGTGACCGGAACAGTCAGCAATCCCTCCGTCAGCATTGACCTGGCAAAAATGGCCGGCGACGCCATCAAAGAGGTGGAAAAACAGGCCGTTGATTTTGTAAAGGCCAAACTGGACAGTGCCACCCGGAAGACAAGGGATTCAATAAATGCCGTTAAGATACAGGTGGAGGAAAAGGCCAAGGAAAAACTGGCCGAAAAAGGAATCGACACCACCAATCTTCATATAGAAACCGTGAAGGATACGATCAAAAAAAGAGCTGCCGATACACTGAAAAGCAAATTGAAAAAATTAATAAAAGGGAAATAGTATAAAAGAAAAGCCCGCCGTCGCGTTAGCAAAGGCGGGCGAAGTCGGGCAGACTGGATTCGAACCAGCGACCCCTACGTCCCGAACGTAGTGCGCTACCGGGCTGCGCTACTGCCCGTTTTCCCACCTCATGATTTGGCAGGTGGAAAAAGAAGGGTAATCATAAAATAAATGACTACCCTTTCAGATGATGTCGGGTGGACTGGATTCGAACCAGCGACCCCTTGCACCCCATGCAAGTGCGCTACCGGGCTGCGCCACCACCCGAACATTCTACCGGTATCAGGGGGGCAAATGTACGGCAGAATCCTGCAACTTTAAAATCAAATACAAAGCTTTATCTTCGTCACTTAATGAAGCTACTCATTAAGCAGGCAAGAGTCGTTGACCCCTTCTCTTCTTTCAACGCGCAGATCACCGATATTTTTATTGAAAATGGCATTATCACCCGGATCGGGAAGGATATTAAAGAAAAAGCCGACCAGGTGATCAAGGTGGATCATCTTCATGTTTCACCCGGATGGGTGGATGTTTTTGCCAATTTCGCCGATCCGGGTTATGAATTCAAGGAAACCCTGGAAACCGGGGCGGCAGCCGCTGCCGCTGGAGGTTATACCGACGTACTCATCATTCCCAATACAAAACCACCTATACATGATAAATCCGGCGTTGAATATATCCGGCTCAAAAGCGAATCCCTGCCGGTCAATATTCACCCGGTGGGCGCCGTCACGAAAAACCTGGAAGGCAGGGAACTGGCCGAAATGTATGATATGAAAGCCAGCGGTGCCGTAGCGTTTGGAGACGGGCTGAACGGAATTCAGTCGGCTGGATTACTGGTTAAAGCCCTGCAGTATATAAAAGCATTTGAGGGTATCCTGATCCAGTTGCCGGATGATAAAAGCATCAACCCGCAGGGACTTATGAATGAAGGCCTGGTTTCCACACAGCTTGGACTTGCCGGAAAACCCGCCATGGCAGAAGAACTGATGGTAGCCAGGGATATTGAGCTGGCCAGGTATTCGGAATCAAAACTTCATTTAACTGGCATAAGTACAGAAAAATCAATCAACTATATAAGGAGTGCAAAAGAAGCAAGTATAGATGTCAGTTGTTCCGTTACCCCCTATCATCTTTTTTTTAGTGATGAGGACCTGGTCAATTATAACACCAACCTGAAGGTAACTCCTCCGCTTCGTGGCCGGGCAGACCGCGAGGCGCTTAAGAAAGCACTGGAGACAGGTATTGTGGATTGCATTGCATCCCACCACCTGCCACATGAACCGGACAGTAAAGTCACGGAATTTGAATACGCAAAATACGGCATGACCGGGCTGGAAACGGCTTTTGCGGCAGTTCGGACAGCCATGCCTGGACTGGCACTTGAAAAGCTGGTGCAATTATTCTCATTAAATCCGAGAAAACTGTTCGACCTGGCTACTGTCGGTGTTTCAGAAGGGTCGCCCGCCTGTCTTACCTTATTTGATCCGGATCTTAAATGGGTATTTAATGCCGGGACCGCCAAATCGAAATCGGGTAATTCTGCTTTTAACGGGAAAGAATTCACAGGCAAGGTGATCGGGATCATCAATGGCAATTCGATTGCGATAAATTAAAGCCCGGGAATAACAATGAAAATCTCTCCCGCCCTGAAAGGCCTGATCACCGGAGCGTTGATGGTCGTCGTTTTCCTCCTTGTATTTACAAAAAGCCAGGGAGAAGGCAGTCGCCTTCAATACCTCGTATATGGAATTTACGGGGCCGGGATCGTGTGGACTTTGTTTGCTTATCGTCAATCGGCCCGGTTCACGGGAAAGTTCATGGACCTGTTTACCCAGGGCTTCCGGTGCTTTGTGGTGGTAACACTCTGTATGGCTCTTTTTTACTGGGTATTCAATTATATGCACCCCGAATTTGCCGAAGAGACCGCCGCGGCATACAGCGACCAATTAAAGAAAGGCAACCAGATGATGCCATCCGAGATCGATTCGGCCATCGCCACTTTTAAAAAACAATACACCCTGAAACTCGTTTCAGGGGCAATTTTCGGATATTTGATAATTGGAGCAGGAATTACCGCCGCCCTTTCCGCCCTCTTAACCCGCAGACAATGAATCTTGATATTTCCTTAGTCATCCCCCTGATCGATGAGGCCGAATCGTTGCCCGAACTGGCCGGTTGGATCGAGAAGGTAATGCAGGAAAATCAATACAGCTACGAAGTCATATTCGTGGATGACGGCAGCAGCGATGATTCCTGGAGCGTGATCGAGCAACTCCGCTCCCGGAACCCGCATATCAAGGGAATCAAATTCCAGCGTAATTACGGAAAATCCGCCGGTCTGAACGAGGGTTTCCGTGCCGCCGCGGGAGATGTGGTGATCACCATGGACGCCGATCTGCAGGACAGTCCCGACGAGATCCCGGAACTCCGGCGGATGATCATTGACGACGGGTATGATATGGTCAGCGGCTGGAAGAAAAAACGATACGATAATACCCTGACTAAAAATATACCTTCCAAATTTTTTAACGCGGTAACGCGCTGGGTCTCGGGCATCCGGCTGCACGATTTCAATTGCGGTCTCAAGGCATATCGCAACCGGACCATAAAAGGGATTGAAGTGTACGGCGAAATGCACCGGTATATCCCAGTGCTGGCCAAATGGGCCGGATTCAGAAAAATAGGTGAGAAAGTGGTGGAACACCGCCCCCGTAAATATGGCAAATCGAAATTCGGCTGGCGGCGATTTGTCAACGGTTTTCTCGACCTCCTCTCCATCACCTTCGTTGGCAAATTTTCAAAAAGACCCATGCATTTCTTTGGCCTATGGGGCACCCTTTTCTTTTTAATGGGTCTGGGAATTTCCGTATACCTGGTAGTCATGAAATTCATGACCAAAGATTTTTCCCTTACGAACCGGCCGGGGTTTTATATGGCGCTCACCTCACTCGTGATTGGCATGCAGTTATTCCTCGCCGGGTTCCTGGGTGAGCTGGTATCCCGTAACTCTCCTTCCCGGAACAGTTATCTCGTGGAAAAGAAAACCGGGTTGTAATGGCAAAGATTGTCATCATAGGACCCGCCCACCCTTTGCGGGGCGGCCTGGCTACATTCAATCAGCGGCTGGCTGAGGAATTCAGCAAAAACGGGCATAATTGTTCCATTTATTCATTTTCCCTGCAATACCCTTCGTTTCTGTTTCCGGGTAAAACACAGTTTTCTGATGAACCGGCACCAGTAAACCTGGATATCCGTTCTGTCATCAATTCGGTTAACCCTGTTAACTGGATACGAACCGGCAACCGCCTGAGACGGGAACGGCCGGATATCATCGTTGTACGATTCTGGCTTCCATTCATGGGACCGGCACTGGGAACCATAATTCGCCGGGTGAGAAAGAATGGCCATACAAAGATTATCTGCATCGCGGACAATGTGATCCCGCATGAAAAACGGCCCGGTGACAAACCGTTCACCCGTTATTTTTTAAAAAGCTGCGACGCATTCATTACAATGAGCGAAAAGGTGATGGCGGATCTGCGGACCTTTGTACCTGCAAAACCGGCCAGGCTGGTCAACCATCCCCTGTATGATAATTTCGGATCCATTATTTCCAAAGCTGAAGCGCGAAAACACCTGGGTTTGCCTGAAAATGAAAGGATACTTCTTTTTTTCGGTTTCATCAGAAAATATAAGGGGCTTGACCTCCTGCTGGATGCCATTTCGCTGATTAAAAAGGAGCAGGCTGCCCACTACCCCGATCTTAAATTCCTGGTCGCAGGTGAATTTTATGAAGATGAAAAACCCTACAGGGAGCAAATCCAAAAGCTGGGTATCGGTGATCGTCTCATTCTGCGAACGGAATTTATTCCTGACAGCGAGGTACGATATTACCTGTGTGCGGCTGATGCCGTTATTCAGCCATACCGGAATGCCACGCAAAGTGGTGTGACTCCCCTCGCCTATCATTTCGAAAAACCGATGCTCGTCACCAATGTGGGGGGGCTTCCCTCCCTGGTTCCGCATGAAAAAGCCGGTTTGGTAATGGAACCGGATCCGTCCTCGATCGCCAGGGGCATCCTGCGGTTCATGCAATTAGGAGAAGACTTTTTTATTCCGCAACTTCGCATTGAAAAACAAAAGTTTAGCTGGGCCTCCATGGTCAGCTCCATTTCGCAGTTAGCCGATGATATACAGAAGTAAAGCTCCTTTACGGATCGGTCTTGCCGGAGGCGGCACTGATGTAAGTCCCTACAGCGACCTGTATGGCGGCGCGATCCTCAATGCAACCTTATCTCTTTACGCCAACGCTACCATAGAGATCCTGGAAGAGAAAAAGATCATCCTGGAAGCGATCGACCGGGAGGAGGCGGAGCAATTTGACTGGGCAACATCCCTGCAAATCAACGGGAAGCTCGATCTTTTAAAAGGAGTGTATAACCGTATACAAAAGGATTACGGCATTGGAGAAAAAGGGCTGCGTCTCTCAACCTATGTGGATGCCCCGGCGGGTTCGGGACTGGGCACCTCTTCCACCCTGGTGGTGGCCATTATCGGGGCCTTTGCAGAACTTCTCCGCCTGCCGCTCGGCGAATATGACATGGCCCACTATGCGTATGAGATCGAACGAAAGGATCTGGGTTTGGCGGGTGGCAAACAGGACCAGTACGCGGCCACATTCGGCGGGGTGAATTTCATGGAATTTTATGCTGATGACAAGGTGATCGTGAACCCGCTCAGGGTAAAACAACAGCATTTGTTTGAACTGGAAAACAACCTGTTGCTGTATTATACTTCCACCAGCCGGGAATCGGCTGAGATCATTAAAAAGCAGAGCCGGAATGTGACAGATAAACAGGAAAGTTCCATCGAAGCCATGCACCAGCTCAGGCACCAGGCGCTGATGATGAAGGAAGCGCTGCTGAAAGGACGGCTCAACGAGATCGGCGAGATCCTGGATTTTGGGTTTCAGCAAAAAAGAAAAATGGCCGAAGGGATCAGCAATCCGCTGCTCGAAGAAATTTACGAGGCCGCCAAAGCAGCCGGTGCCACCGGCGGCAAGATCTCAGGAGCCGGAGGCGGGGGTTTCATGATCTTTTATTGTCCCGTCAATACGAAATACAGGGTGATCAAAAACCTGGAAAAATTCGGTGGCCGTTACCGTAATTACCAGTTTGTGGAGCACGGGCTGAAGACCTGGACTATATAAATTTTAATTTCACACGTATGTTGGAAAAGATCAAAGATATTATCAGGGCATCTGTTGAGACCAAGCAGAAAGTACTGGACAATGCATCGCTGCTGGCTACCATCGGGCGGGTGACCGAGATCGTTACAGAAGCCTTTAAGGGGGGTAATCGTGTTTATTTTTGCGGCAACGGGGGCAGCGCGGCGGATGCGCAGCACCTGGCCGCCGAGTTTTCGGGAAGGTTTTATACCGACCGTAAGGCCCTCCCCGCGGAAGCGCTTCATTGCAATACATCGTACCTCACAGCCGTTGCCAATGATTATGGTTACGATCTGGTTTATTCCCGGATGATCGAGGGGATCGGGCAGAAAGGCGATGTGCTTATCGGGCTATCCACCTCCGGGAATTCTGAGAATATCATTAAAGCCTTTGAAGCGGCAAAGAAAAAGGGTGTAACCACGGTCGCATTTACCGGGGAAACGGGCGGAAAAATGAAAGACTGCTCCGACTACCTGATCAATGTGCCATCGACAGACACCCCGAGGATACAGGAAACACATATCACTATCGGTCATATCATCTGCCAGCTGGTGGAGGAAAAATATTTCAGATAACGTTCATTTCCCTTGATCAAAGAAGCCATCATACTGGCCGGCGGACTGGGTACCCGGCTTCGCGACACCGTTCCGGGACTCCCCAAATGCATGGCCCCGGTTGCCGGCCGGCCATTTCTTTTTTATCTGATCAATTACCTGCGTAGCCAGGGTATCGGGAAATTTGTTTTTTCGCTGGGTCATTTGCATGAACTGGTCGAAGATTACCTGGCTGCTGAATTTGCCACCCTCGATTATCAATGTTCCATTGAAAAGGAGCCTCTCGGAACCGGGGGCGCCATCCTGCTGGCCTGTAATAAGGTAACGGAGAAAAACGTGGCTGTGGTAAATGGAGACACCCTGTTCAGAGCAGACCTGCACCGGGCCAGCCTCTTCCATGATCACCAAATGGCCGAATGCACCATACTGCTTAAACCGATGAAGGATTTTGACCGGTACGGCGTGGTGCAACTTAACCCCGAACAACTGGTTACAGCATTCCGGGAGAAACAGTTCTATGCATCCGGCCATATCAATGCCGGTGTTTACCTGCTGCATGTACCCCGGTTCCAGGATGAGGAATTGCCCGGAAAATTCTCTTTTGAAAAAGATTACCTGGAAAAATATTTTGACAGACGGAGGATATATGGGCAAATACAGGATGTGTATTTTATTGATATCGGTGTTCCCAGTGATTATAACCGGGTACAGCAGGAACTGTCACCGGTACCGCTTGATCTCAAATCCGTGAATAAAGACTGGACCCTTTTTCTGGATCGCGACGGAGTGATCAATTATGAAAAAGAGGATGACTACATCCGCGACTGGCGGGAATTTCGTTTTTATGAAGGGGTGCCTGAAGTTTTTCCTTTGTTGTCACAAAAATTCGGAAGGATCATTATCGTAAGTAACCAGCGGGGGGTGGGCCGGGGACTGATGACTGAGCCGGATCTGCGTATAATACATGAACACATGCGGCAGGAGATCGAATCGGCCGGCGGGAGGATCGACAGCATCCTGTATTGTACCAGTCCCGATAACCTGCACCCGGACCGGAAACCCAACCCCGGAATGGCCTTTCATGCCCAAAAGGAGTTCCCGGAAATAGACCTGGCCCGGTCGATCATGGTCGGGAATAAACTCAGCGACATGAAATTTGCCCGGCATGCCGGGATGTACAGTGTTCTTGCGGCCACTACCCACCCGGAAACACCCTTCCCCCACCCCGATATTGATCTCCGGGTCAATTCCCTTCCGGAATTTGCCAATACTTTGTGAAAAGGTGCAAAATTTTACCGGCCTTTAAGCGTTATAATCCGTTCGGGTGATTGGAATTGAGGAACTTTGCCGTGCAACCGGTCATGATGTACATGCATCCTTATAGCTTGTAAATTTGTTGTTTAAAACAATGATCCTTTCTTGAAAAACTTACTTTTTATAGCCTTCCTTTTTTTGCTGCAGCTGAATGCTAACGGGCAAAAGATCTCCACCGCTGACCTTAAGAAACTTCAGGCCAAAGAAGACTCGCTGAAGGAGTATGCCATGTACCTAAATACGGACAGTTTGCCCGAGGACAGGATGGTTTCGGACAGTATTTTCACCAAGACGCTTGTCAGGGCTTTGCAGATCCGGAACTCATTCTTTTTCCCGTTTGATTCAGTCATCGGGATTTCAAAGCTGTATGCTCCCGACTCCAGTTTCCGGATCATCACCTGGACCTTGTCATACGATGATTATTATCACCGGCAGCGGGGTGCCCTGCAAATGAAAACAACCGATGGTTCGTTGAAATTAATTCCGCTTCGGGATGTGTCGGAATTTACCGAAAAACCGGAAGACTCTGTCCGCAGCCGGAACAACTGGATCGGCGCTGTTTATTATAATATCATAAAGACCCAGCACAGGGGAAAGAACTATTACACCCTGTTTGGGTTTGACCCCAACAGTGCCCAAAGCAGCATGAAATGGATGGAGGTGCTCACCTTTAATGAAAAACGGGAGCCGGTTTTTGGGGGCCCGTATTTCAATTACGACCAGGACAGCATCCCTAAAAAAACGAGGTACCGGTTCGGTATTGAATTCAAAAAAGACACCCGGGTATTAGTGAATTATGTGCCTGAACTCGAGATGATCCTGGTGGACCACCTCGTTTCTGAAACCGACCAGCCTGAATTGCCCTGGACCTTTGTGCCCGACGGTGACCAGGAGGGGTTCAAATGGGAGGACGGGAAATGGGTACATATCGACAAGGTCTTCACATTTAAACTGCAGGACGGGGAAGCACCTGTGGGTGACCCCCTGCTCGACCCCAAAGGCACCCGGAATGAACAGAAACTGCAGGACAAATCGGATAAGAACAGGAAGAAAGAGAACAACAGGGACCCTATCAATTACGATAACTGATCCTTCTCACTTTTTGATACCCATTGGGTATCTTTACCCGCATGGATCGGCTTGTTTACACGAAAGATTATTACAATGATATCAATGCGGGCTCGTTACAGTCGGCCAGGCTAACCATTCCTGTCGTACAGCAATTTATTACACCGCACTCGGTTGCTGATATAGGTTGCGGAACCGGAAACTGGCTTTCCGTCTGGTCCGAAAAAGGGGTTACGGATATATGCGGGATTGACGGCCCCTATATTGACAGGAGGCTTTTACAGATTGAGCGCAGTAAATTCATAACGGCAGACCTTGAAAAAGACGTACGTCTGCCCAGAAAATACGATCTGGTAATGTCGCTGGAAGTGGCCGAACATATTCATCCTGCTTCGGCGCCGGTGTTTGTTCGATCACTTTGCGAGCTGGGAGACGTGGTTCTTTTCTCCGCCGCCATTCCCGGACAGGGTGGAGTCCATCATGTTAATGAACAGTACCCGAATTACTGGGCTGCTATTTTCAAAACATGCGGGTTCACGACATATGATTGTATCCGTGAAAGAATTTGGATGGAACAAGGAATCGATGCCTGTTACCGTCAAAACCTGCTGTTCTTTGTCAGAGATGAGGCAAAGACGGCGTATCCGGCCATTACGGGTAACGGCCGGCTCTTGCTTCCGCTTGTTCACCCGGATCATTTTGAAAAGCTGCAGCTGGACCTGGTTTCCTATAAAAGAGTATTAAGAACACCCCTTCATTCCTCCTGGTATTTTTTTAAAAAATTTTTCAGCCTTTTTCGTTCAAAGCAGAAACATGGAAATTAACATAGATCCCGTACTGAAAGATGCTGAAAATGTTAGCAGGCGGAACCACGCATACCTGATTCATCATTACCTGTATGAATCGTTGGCTTCCGCGGCCGCCCGCCATGCAAAAGGCAGGGTGCTGGATATAGGATGCGGCTATAAACCCTATCAGAAACTTTTTGACAAACTTGAAACCGTAACCGATTACACCGGATGTGATGTAAGGCAAACGGATAAGAATACCGTTGATATTGTTTGTGCTGCAGAAAAGATCCCTCTTCCGGATAACAGTATGGACACGATCCTTTGTACACAGGTGATAGAGCATATTTTTGATTCCGGACCCGTACTGAGGGAAGCTTATCGTCTCCTGGCCCCGGATGGCAGGATCATTATATCCGCCCCCCTATACTGGCCCGAACACGGCGAGCCTCTCGATTACTTCCGGTTTACCAGGTTTGGTCTCAAAGAAGTCCTTCATCGAACCGGTTTCCGGGTTTTGGAGATTCTTGAAAACGGCGGCGCATGGGCCGTGGCCGGACAAGCACTGGCGCATGCGGTTGATTTCTCCAAAAAAAGAGCTTTTTTCTTCCGGCTAACGAGGTTTCTTTTTATTCGTTTGCGGTTACTTTCCCTGTCGAATTCTATTTTCAAATGGATGGATAAGAAAGACCATAACCCTGAGAATACCATTAATTATGTCGTGGTTGCCATAAAATGACCAGATGCAGACATTTTGTACCATCGTAACCGCCGACCACCTCCCCTATGCCAGGGTACTTTATGCATCCTTACGTCGTTTTGAACCTTCCATTCAGATTCATGTATTAATTACTGACGATGGCGATTATGAATCTTTCGACGGTTTTAAATGTATTTCTGCCCCTGCGATCAGCACCAACAGGTCTTTTTCCGATCTCAGGAGGAAATATGCGCACACGAATATGGATTATTTCAGATGGTCTTTAAAACCGGTTCTTATCTCCTATCTCCTGGAAAAAGGATTTGAAAAAGTAATTTTTGCCGACCCTGATCTTTATTTTATAAACCCTTTTGGATTTCTTTTCGAAATACTTGATTCATCTTCATTAATTGTCACTCCTCATTGGAACAGTATCGAACCGCAGGAACTTGAAGAGTCATTGTTACCTGTTTTGAGAAACGGCCTGTACAATGCAGGCCTTGTAGGATCATCAGCAAAGGGACTCCCGGCCATAAAATGGTGGGCCGAAGCCTGTCATTACAAAATCGATAAACAACCGGACCTAGGCGTTTATGTAGACCAGAAATATCTTGATATTTTACCGGTTGAATATGAGCAAACCTGTATCCTGAAACACAGGGGATGCAACCTGGCCAGTTGGAATATGAATTCAAATAAAAGAACGCTTGTGAACGGGAAATTACTTATCAACCAGGAGTTTGACCCGGTTTTTATCCATTTTACCGCTGATACGATCCGCCATATACAAAATGGAAATGACTATTTGTTGCAACCTTACCTGGCTGAGTACAAGCAATCTTTCGATGACTTACAAATCCCATTGCCCGGAAAGATATATGCCATAAAAAACCAGCAGGATCCTTTCCGAATTAAAAAAATAAAGCGAAAATTATTACTCAGAACACGATTCAAGAAATTACTTTTCAAATTAGCTGAAAAGTTATAATCACTGACGGAAATAATGAATACTTTTTGCACAATAGTATCCTGCGATTATCTTCCATTTGCCAGAGTATTATTTACATCCTTGCAACGGATAAAACAGGATGTACGGTTTCAGGTTCTCGTAATTGACGGGGAACTGTCCGCTGCCAATGAACCGTTTGCCATTCATTCCCCGGAGGCCATGAAGGAATATCGCCTGTTTAGGCAAATAGAAAAAAAATACGGCCATACGAACAAAGACCATTTTAGATGGGCACTTAAACCGATTTTCATAAGTTATTTGCTGGAGAATGGTTATTCCCGCGTTATTTATACGGATCCGGATATTTTTTTTACATCTGATTATTCATTTCTTTTCAACAAGCTAAATAAGTGCAACATCTTGCTTACACCACATTGGCCGGCTATCCGGTTGCCGGAACATGAGGATAGCCTGTTTTCCGTCCTTCGGGGCGGTCTGTTTAATGCCGGTTTTGTTGCAGCCGGAACCGGTGGAATTGAAGGAATGCACTGGTGGGCCGAAATGTGTCATTATAAAATGGATAAACAACCCCAGTTGGGCATTTTTGATGACCAAAAATATCTTGATATTCTTCCTGTTTACTTTGATGGCGTAGAAATTATCCGGCACAAGGGATGTAATATCGCTTCCTGGAATATGGATTCCTGTAAACGGGAATTAATTAACGGCAGGCTACTTATAAATGGTGAATTTGATCCCGTCTTCATTCATTTTGCAAAAGACACAATAATAAATATCTTAAACAAAAATGATGCGTTGCTAAGACCCTGGCTGGATATTTACATTCAGATGCTTTCAGAACATGGGTTTGATTTACTGAAGAATCTCAGTCATTATGAACCCGCTAAATATGACAACCTGTTGTATAGTATTCAACACAGGATACGATTACGAACGAGGATTAAACGAATGCTTTTCAAGTTCGCTGAAAAAATATAGCCCTTGCAGCAAAAATGCCATATCGTCATTGCTTGCTCCTACCTGCATGTCCCCGGGGGATATGAAAAAGCGGTAACCGGTTTGGCCAACCTTTTTGTTTCCAGGGGTTACAAGATCACACTGCTGATTCTGGATCAAACAGCGGATACATTTTACCCGGCCGACCCCCTGGTGCAAATCGTGCATTTGCCGGTAAATTTTGGAATCACTTCTGCAGGAAATGCGTTGTCCCGGAAGTTCTGGCTCTGGCGGGATACGCGCAAGCTGATCCAAAAGCTGAAATCGCTTCACCCGGATCATTTAATCTGTTCGGAGTATCATTTTGCGATCTCGGCCATAATGGGTGGGGCGGCCGCATTCACCCGGGTCTATTCCTGGGAGCACCATCACTTTGGAGTTCAGGAAATGAACCGGTTCTGGACCCTGCTATTCAAACGGTTCTACCCGAAACTGGATGCCGTGGTATGCCTGAACAGGGACGAACAGGCGCATTATCGCCAGTTGAACCGAAATACAGTGGTAATTCCTAATTTCATTCATACTGCCGGAGTTAGAAGCTACAATAATACTACCAGGAAAAATTTTTCCCTGATCAGTGTTACCCGTTTCAATTCAATTAAGGGTATTGACCTCTTGATGAAAATTGCAAAAATCCTGTTACCGCAATATCCGGAAATCAGGTGGAAAGTGATCGGCTATGGTGAGCAACAGGACGAGTTTATTGATTTTATAAGGAAGGAGAAGCTGACCGGCCAGCTTATTTTTCAACCGGCGGACAAATCCAACCTGGCTGCAGATTACCAGGATGCAGACCTGTTTGTAATGACCTCCCGTAATGAATGCTTTCCACTGGTTTTGCTGGAGGCTATGAGTCTCGGACTGCCCTGTGTGGCGTTTGATTGCGAAACCGGCCCGAGGCATATTATCCGCAACAATGAGACAGGTATATTAGTTAATCCGGGCAATGTGACAGAAATGGCTAGTTCAATTATCGCCCTGATCCGTGATCCGGACCGGCGTTTAAAAATGAGCAATAAGGCATCTGCGATCGTACATCAGTATGATCCCGATAACATATTCCCGTTGTGGAAAAAATTATTCGAAGAAAGATTTGATCAGGCGCCTGGCGGGTACGGATAACGTATTTTTCGCCATTTTCTTCCCAACCATACGATGCCTTTTTGAAGCAAATTTCTATCCCTGCCCAGGAATTGTTCTTTGAATTCCTTCCGCTTCCTGACAATAAGGAACTGGTAATCTTCTTTAACCCATACGCTATAGGTATCAAGTGAAACGATATCGAGAGAAGCGGATGAAAGCGCAGCGGATAATGGGGGAATAAAAACCGGCTGGTCAGTTTCCTGTAACGCCGTTGGGTTATATTTCTGATCAAACAGTATGTACAACGGGTTGGGTATATTGATAAGCAGGAGACTTTGGTTATCCATCCATCCGCTGATACGATCGAATACCAGTTGATGATGTTCCAGGGGAATATGCTCCAGCACATCAAACAGCAAAATCCTGTCAAAAACTTTTGTGGTTGGAGAATACGCAAGGATGTCGGCCGCGCTGATCATAAGATTGGGTGAGCGGAGATGTTTCCGGGCAAAATCGACCGACCGCGGACTGATATCCACCGCTTCCAGTTTTCCGCTTTGAATTTTCCGAAGCAGTAAATAAGTCAGGGTTCCGATACCGCAACCGATCTCCAGCACATTGTCGCCCGCTTTCAAACCCGTTGTACAACAACGCCTGTAAAGTCCATAGATCCGGTCATTAATGCCGGACTCCACCTGGCGGTCAATGAAATTGTCATAAAATTCAGCGGAACTCATAATTCATTTGATAATCAGCCTTGCGCTCCAGTCAATACGATGAAGATAAACACGGTTTTTGAAAAACTCGTCGGTTGCTCTTTTTGATCCCTGCCATACCCCATAGTCATCGATAATAAGCACTCCGCCATTCACCAGCAAAGGGTACAGGTGTTCCAGTTCATGTTTGGTAGATGCATACCAGTCTGTGTCGAGTCGGATCAGGCAAGCCATGCCTGGCATTTCACCTGGAATGGTTTCCTCCACCCTTCCTTTAATAAATCGCAAATTTTGAACCGGGTACCCGGTATTTTTCATGTTCCATTCGGCTTCCTCAAGTGATGCCAGGCACCAATTGTTCATATCCTCATTAACCCTGTGCTTTTCCCATTCAATTTTTTCCTTGTCCCCGTCGTGTTCACCCGGCCGTGACATACCGGTATAAGTGTCATATAGCCAGATCACCCTGTCTGATACACCGGCAGCAAGCAAGGTATAGGCAATTAACATACAGCTCCCTCCCTTCCACACGCCGCATTCCACAAAATCGCCTTTTAGATCGTTTTTCAATATGTATTTCACCGATTCATAAAGCGAATAACATCTTTCAATATCCACCATCGTGAACGGCTTCACTTTTTGATAAATAGCCAGGAAATTTTTATCCCCCGAAATATCGGGTGGCAGAACTCCCAATCCGGAATCAACCGGTTTCTTCAACAGACCCAGCCGGTAAAATGGATAACGAATGATCTGAAAAAAGTTCATAAAACCTAAAGTTCCGTAAACCGCTAAAATAAAAAAAGGCACCTGAAGATGCCCGACTCCTGACTCCTGACTCCTGACTCCCGACTCACTACTCGTCCAGCTTCAACACCGCCAAAAACGCCTCCTGCGGCACTTCCACGTTCCCGATCTGCCGCATCCGTTTTTTACCCTCTTTCTGTTTTTCCAGCAGTTTGCGTTTACGGCTGATATCCCCACCGTAACATTTGGCCGTAACATCCTTGCGCATGGCCGAAATATTCTCCCTGGCGATCACCTTGGCGCCGATGGCCGCCTGGATGGCGATCTGGAATTGCTGCCTGGGCAATAATTCCTTCAGCTTTTCACAGAGTCTTCGCCCGAAATCCTGGGCCCGGCTTCGGTGGATCAGAGCCGACAGGGCGTCTACCTTATCCCCGTTAAGCAGGATATCCATTTTCACAATATCACTCTCACGGTACCCGATGGGATGATAATCAAAAGAGGCATAACCACGGGTTTGCGATTTTAGCTTGTCATAAAAATCGAATACGATCTCTGTAAGCGGCATCTCAAAAATAAGCTCCACCCGGGTCTGCGTAAGATAACTCTGGTTCATCAGTATCCCCCGCTTGCCCAGGCAAAGGGTCATGATATTGCCGATATATTCGGGCTTGGTTATGATCTGTGCTTTAATGAAAGGCTCCTCGATCCGCTCAGTCTTTACCGGGTCCGGGAACTCGGTGGGATTATTCACGATCACCTTTTCTCCTTTCGTGGTATAGGCGATAAAGCTAACGTTGGGCACGGTGGTGATCACCGTCTGGTTAAACTCTCTCTCCAGCCGCTCCTGGATGATCTCCATGTGCAGCATTCCCAGGAACCCGCAACGGAAACCGAAACCAAGGGCCTGCGAGGTTTCCAGCTCAAAGGTGAGCGAAGCGTCGTTTAACTGCAGTTTGTCCATACAGTCGCGCAACTCTTCAAATTCATCCGTATTCACCGGGAAAATACCGGCGAACACCATCGGCTTAACTTCTTCAAATCCCTTAATCATCTCCGGGTTGGGATTGGACGCCACCGTAATGGTATCCCCCACTTTTACTTCTTTGGCGTTCTTAATGCCCGTGATGATATAACCCACATCCCCGCAACCCACTTCGTTTTTCTCCGTCATTTTCAGTTTCAGGATACCTACCTCATCCGCATCATACTCCTGGCCCGTACTTACAAACTTCACCTTATCCCCTTTCCGGATCGAGCCGTTCAGGATCCGGTAATAAACGATAATACCCCGGAACGAATTGAAAACCGAATCAAAGATCAAAGCCTGGAGCGGAGCAGCAGGGTCGCCCTTTGGTGCCGGGATTCGTTCCACAATCGCCTCCAGTATCCTGTCGACCCCAATCCCCGTACGTCCGCTGGCATGCAGGATCTCTTCCCGCTTGCACCCGATCAAATCAACGATCTGGTCTTCCACTTCTTCGATCATCGCCCCATCCATATCGATCTTATTGATCACGGGAATGATCTCAAGATCATTGTCAATTGCCAAATATAAATTGCTGATTGTCTGGGCCTGGATACCCTGCGTGGCATCCACTAAAAGCAAGGCTCCCTCGCAGGCCGCCAACGCCCGGCTTACCTCGTAACTAAAGTCAACATGGCCGGGTGTATCGATCAGGTTGAGGATATACTCCTGCCCGTCCTTATGCCTGTAATTGATCTGGATCGCATGACTTTTAATGGTAATTCCCTTTTCCCGCTCCAGGTCCATATCATCCAGTACCTGGTCCTTCATCTCCCGTTCGGTAATGGTGTTGGTTTGCTGTAAAAGCCGGTCCGCCAGGGTGGATTTACCATGGTCAATATGCGCGATAATGCAGAAATTCCGGATATTCTTCATGTGCTTAAAGCCTCATTTTCAGAGCCGCGAAGGTACGGAAAAGAGGCGGTTCCGGGTGAAGGAATAAACGGCGTTTAAGCCGGGTATCCGGTGCTTAAGTCAGGGCTTTGCAGTTTTTTTACAACCTGGAGAGGAAGACCCGCTTAGTTTTTCTCAAACTCAAATGACGTATCCACGTCCTCCTGGCCGGAAAATGGAGGGTAATCCCTGTATAACCAGCCAAGGTATAAATTCACCCGGTTCATCCAGCGCAGGGTACCGGTATTGAACCGATGCCAGTCTTCCGGGTACTTACCGGTAAACAACACCACAAAAAAGGCGGCGACCGAAAGCAAAAAAGTGCCGATCATCCGGAAATAAAGAACGAATAAATGAGGTATGCCCATATACAGCCAGCCCAGGAAAAAACGGAGCAACAACTGCCCCTGGCTGATCTGCCAGAAAGCAAGATCATAAACGGTTTTATCATCTTTTCCATCCATACCGAAATCCGGGTATCCTTCTGCCAGATTGCACAACCGGGCTCCGACCCGCAGCGTCCACCGGTTGAGTTTTACCGTCCATTCATAATACCAGCGGGGTGTGACGCCCGTGAACAAAATGATGAAAAAACCTGCGACTGACATGAATAACAAAACGATCGAGAAAAATAACATGGCCAGCCCATGGGGAATTCCGATATATAACCATCCGAATAAAGTGCGGAAGATCATTTCCAGCCGGGAATAAGATTCCTGGTAAACGATAGTAAACTTTAACATTTGGCAGGTTTTGGCTTGCTTAAAAATAGAAATCCGGGGTCTCAGCGGCAAGTTTTTTTCACCCAGATTTCCTGTTGTTTTTCCCATCGGTCATACATACCCGCCGTTGGGACCCCACCTTGAGATCCGCTTATTTCCGGAAAGCCATTCTGCCTAAAGCGCGAGAATCTTCCTTAGTTCTTCTTCAGAAACAGAAAGCAGGTTCACCGCCGGCAATCTGCGCGTGAGTTCCTTCCAGTTCCTGTCCTTTGCGAATATTCTTTTCAGCATAGGGATCGCCCGGGATAATTCCTTGTTATTTGCCAGTGTGATGGCGGTCCAGTACCGCATCTCCAGGTTTTCGGGGAACATCTCCATAGCCGCATTATATTCTTTCATCGCGCCGGCCATATCGTTTTTCTCGATGGCCAGGTCGCCGCGGTTCATATGCTCATAGGCCACGCTTACCCGGTACAGCCTCCTCAATTCCTTTAGCGGCTCTTTATGATCATCCACCCTGAGATCGGTGGTTCGTTCGTCCCAGGGTTTGCCTTCCGAACGGGCCGGCACTACCAGGATGGCTGCGGATTGCTTTCCGCGGATATCTCCCCCGGCCGATTGCGCCGCTTCCAGCGCCAGCAGCAATCTTTCTGCCAACGGCTTACCGGAGGTGCTTTCAAACGATTTTGACATGACAAAAGGCACCTGGTTGCCCAGCATCATATTGGCCTGAACAGAAAACTGGCTGCCGGTGATATGGGATGCATATTGAATGCAGCTTTTCCCCGTATGAACGGCAACATTCCCTTTGCTGTCCACAATGGCCACCTGCCGCACTTCCCGGGCCGCGTCATCCGCCAACAATGAATCAAGAGCCTGGCCGGCATTCAATCCCTGTTTCAATAGTGCCAATCCGCGAATACCAAACGACTTGTTGGTAAACGACTGGGTGGCTACCACCCCCACACCCGCCTCCGCCCAGCTTACCGCCGTACCCACCGAGAACCAATGACTTTGTACGGCTACTCCCATTTCTCCCGTTACCGGGTCCCTCGCCACAATGGAATAGGTATGCGTAAGCGGCGAACGCTCATCAAAAGCCTGCGCACTGGCCACTCCCTGGCTTATGAGCAACAGGACAGGTATCAAACGTTTAATCATATTGGTTATTTTTTATTAAAGTTAACAGTCATCGCTGACACTTTTTTCCGGGAGATGACACCCGGGGATTCTTCCCATTGCTTAACATTTCCTTGATGCAATTCCGGCATGCTGGCACTTCATTTGGATTACAGGGTGTAACCGGGATATTAATAAAAATCCGTACTGCAATACACCCGGTCATTGCTGTACATCATTTAAAATTTGAGTACCATGAAAAAGATGTTTACACTCGTATCCGGATTGTTGCTGGCCGTGGCCGTAATGGCCGCCGACCGAAGACCTGTGGTGATGGTCAACAGTATGAAAAATTACAAGATCGTCATCGACGGCAGGACCTACTTCAGCAACGACAACAGCATCCGCATTTCGCATCTGAACAAAGGCTTCCACCACATCCGGGTTTTTGAAATGAGAAGGGGGTATTTTGACAGGCGGGAGATCCTGGTGGCCTCCTCTACCTTCCAGCTCCGTCGTCATGACGTTCGGATCACGATCGACCGCTTTGGCAGGATCCACACCCGCGAGATCAGGGGTAACGACCGCTTCGACCGGGATGATGATTTCCGTGACCGCGACCGCCGGTTTGATGACAACCGGAGATTTTGACTGAGACCATATCGTTAATATTCGTCCCGGCTATTAAAGCCGGGACTTTTTTTTGGCATGTAAATCTTACATTCACTTTAAATCAGGAATCAGCATGATCAGCACGGCCACATGGGAAGACATACCGGCACTGGAATCGCTCCTGAACAGTGCATACCGGGGCGAGAACTCAAAACAGGGCTGGACCACGGAAGCCGATATGATCAGCGGCGCCATCCGTACGAATCAGGAGAATTTACGTGCACTCATGAACAAACCCGGAGCCCTGTTTCTTAAAAGTACGGATGAGCAGGGTATGCTGGAAGGATGCGTTTTTCTCGAGAAAAGAAAGGAGAAACTTTACCTCGGGATGCTGGCGGTTTCGCCCTCCCGGCAGGCAAAAGGAACCGGCGGGCAATTGATGAAGGCCGCCGAGGAACAAGCCCGAAAAGCCGGATGCAGCTCCATTTTTATGAGGGTGATATCCCTGCGTCATGAACTGATCGACTGGTATAAAAAGAAAGGCTATCAGGCAACCGGTGAAACAGAACCTTTTACCAGCGGACCGTTCGGCCAGGCCACCGTGCCCTTTGAATTCCTGGTCCTGGAAAAACCAGTTTGACAGGGAGAATATTTTTAAACTAAATCGTATCTTAACATCAAAGCTTTCCGCATGAGTCATTCGCTTAACCCGGAGTGGGTGCAAATAGCCAACAGCCTCTATCAAAGGGGGCACAGCGACGAGGAAGTTTTGCTGCAACTGCGTGAAAAAGGGGCTGTCGAATCGCTCCTGGATGACATCATCCTCCATGTTAAATCGATCCGGATCGCCAGAAAGAGAAGCACCGGATTTCTGTGCTGCGGTATCGGTGTCTTCCTGCTGGTCGTCGGCTGTCTTTTCACCTTGATGCTATTCAACAACGGAGGCAATATTCGCCTGGTTATGTACGGTGTTACCAGCATTGGAGTGGCATTTACGCTCAAAGGAATGATCGATCTACTCGGATGGTAAGGATTACAGAAATCACTTTTTATGCAATCACGCTTTATTTTTTTCCTTATCCTGCTGTTTTGGATGTGTATAACCGGCTGCCAAACCAGGGCCGTGGACAAAAGGGAAACCGCCATTCAGGAAATCAACCAGGCGGAAAAGGATTTTGAGAAAATGGTTGCGGAAAAAGGCGTCGCCGAAGGCTTTTCCCATTATGCCGACTCGAATGCGGTAATACTCCAGGGGGGCGATTCACTCATCTTCGGCAAAACGGGCATCCGTCATTTTTTCTCCGGCGAAAGATTTAAAAACGTATCAGTCAACTGGTCTCCGGATCATACAGATGCCGCCGCCTCCGGTGAGCTTGGCTATACTTATGGCAAGTATACCTGGCGGTCAGCCGACAGCACAGGCAAGGTGACCGAATCCACCGGCATCTTCCATACCGTATGGAAAAAACAAAAGGACGGAAGCTGGAAATTTCTCTGGGATTAATTTACTGTTGCTCATGCCCCCGGTTTTATAATCCCCATTTTTAGTGGCAACCTAACCCACGGATCGCTTAATTTTGCAGCATCACATACCCCGGTACCATGAAACGTCTTTTTGCGATTTACCTGTTCCTGTGCCCGTTTTCCTTACTGGCGCAATCCTATTTTGACAAGGATAAGGAAACCGTAAAACTGGAGCTGGGTCAATATGTACATAAGAATAAATCCCTTAATCCCGAATTGACGATATCCGACAGTTCGGTCATTCTTGCCATAACCGAACCGGGGAACCACCGCATACGTTTCAAATACGGATTTGACCGGGAATCGGGTAAATGCAATGCGTTGGAAACAGTGGCCCATTGCAGCGCCTGCTATAAAAAACACCTCGACAGCCTCCTGGAACAGAAAAACCCCAACTGGAAAAAGCTGAATGAAAACCAGTATGTATCCCGCTATGAAGACCAGTTATTGCTGGAAACCGCCATCGAAGAGGGCGATTACAGTTTTATCCTGTTCAAAACACAATGGACAAGGGATTTTTATGATTTACTGATCAGGGAATGATCCCGTTCATTATTTTTCGAGCAATCCGTCCGTTCTCCATTGTTTAAAGAGATTGATCGTACTGTCGGAAAGTTTTACCGTCTTTTTAAAGGGCATAAATCCCTTTTCCCCCGGGTTGAGTTCGATCCGGCGGATGATTTCATCGATATCCGTCTTTACATTGGCATAATTATCATACGCCTTTTTATTGCCTCCTTTGGAAGGTATGTGGCAGGGGGAACAACTGGATGCGACCAAAGACTGTATATTGGTCTCGTAATTCATTTTCGGAATTTCGGTGGCGGCCGCTTTCTTAGCCGGGTCGCAATTGGTGAGTACAAGTACGGACGATGCAAGAAAACACATTAAAAGAATTTTGTTCATGTTGGCTGATTTAAAGTTCAATATAGAAAAAATCCGGCGAGTTGGCCTTACCGTTACCCAAACGCTTTATTTCGGATAACCGTTGCCAGCCATGCGGCCCCAACCGGTAATTTTGTCACTGGTCATGCTTCGTAAAACAGCCCTTACATACCGTAACGCATATACCGGTCTTTCAAGAGAGACCTGGCTTTTATCTTTCATAATGCTGGTAAACCGAAGCGGCACCATGGTAGTCCCGTTTATGACCCTGTACCTTACCCGTCCCGAAATGGGCTTTACCCTCGGGCAGGCGGGTTTTGTTTTTGCGCTTTTCGGAGCGGGGGCTTTCGTTGGCGCCTGGCTGGGTGGCCGGTTAACCGATCGTATCGGGTTTTATAAGGTTCAGGTGATCACCCTGCTGGGCGGGGGTATCTTGTTCATTATCCTGGGACAGATGAAAACCTATCCCCTTATCTGCCTGTTTACTTTCTGGCTCAGTTTTGTTAATGAAGCGTTCCGTCCTGCCAATTCCACCGCAATAGCCTTCTACAGCCGGGAGGAAAACCGCACCCGTTCCTATGCCTTAAACCGGTTGGCCATCAATATCGGGTGGGCGGTTGGCAGCGCCCTGGGGGGTTACCTGGCAGGGATCAATTATGAACTCCTTTTCTGGGTGGACGGATTCACTAATATAGGCGCCGCTTTACTTCTCTGGTTGCTGTTAAAGCCCTCCCGGCAACCGGCCCGACATACCGAAACCCGTATAACCGGTTTGGTGAGGTCCGCTTATCGCGACCGTACCTTTTTAATTTTCATTGTTATCACCCTCCTGTTCGCTTCCTGTTTTTTCCAGATCTTCACCAACCTTCCCGTTTATTTTAAGAAGGAAGTGCATTTGCGGGAGGCTTATATCGGGCTGATCATGGCGTCCAACGGTATACTGATCGCGCTGATGGAAATGGTGGTGGTGTACAAACTGGAAGGAAGAAAAAAGAACCTGGTATATATTACGGCCGGCGTATTTATAACCGGTCTCTCTTTCCTGATGCTGAATATCCCGGGAATCGGGCCGCTTATCGCGTTCAGTATGATTGGGGTGATCACCCTGGGTGAAATATTCTCCATACCATTCATGAACAGCTACTGGATCGGACGCACACAGGATACCAACCGCGGACAATATGCCGCCCTGTACACCATGGCCTGGTCCGGCGCGCAAACGCTGGGCCCCTGGGCCGGTGCGCAGCTGGCGCAGGTTGCGGGCTTTCATGTGCTTTGGTGGATTGTTGGCGGGTTATGCCTTCTAACTTCATTCGCCTACCGGAAACTGATCAGTTAATTTACCTTAAAAGGAATTCAACTTCTTTATCCTGCATTGGCGGGATCCTGTTACAAAACGATTGAACAGTTCCGGGCATACAACCGGCGCAATCCGTTCTTACAAAACTACCGGGAATAAGGTAGGCTGGACGGAACTTAGGGAATACGGATCACCTGGTTGAGCCTTTTAAATATTTTCAGTAATTCCATTCATAAAGCATCCTTCCCGCCCTGTTGAACGTCAGTTAGTCGAAATAATTCCATAACATTCAATCCTTACTTTTGTCCAAAATTTTATAATGAAAAGGCTTTCTTTCTGTTGCCTGGCATTGTTTCTTTATTTTATTGCCGGAGCCCAGGTGGCACCCGCGCGTCCAAAACTTGTGATTGGCGTAGTGGTGGATCAGATGCGATGGGATTATCTGTACCGGTATTATGACCGATTGTCTCCAAACGGGGGATTTAAAAGAATGATGAACCAGGGATTTAACTGCGAGAATACGCATATCCCTTATACGCCCACCTACACGGGCTGCGGGCACAGCAGCATCTATACAGGTTCTGTTCCGGCCCTGAATGGCATTGCCGGCAATTACTGGTGGGACCGGTCACAAATGCGATCTGTTTATTGTACCGAAGACAGGTCTGCAAACACCGTTGGAACAGGTTCTGCACAGGGTAAAATGAGTCCCCGGAACCTGCTCACCACCACTATCTGTGATGAACTGAAGATCGCGACGAATTTTAAAAGTAAAGTGATCGGAATTGCCATAAAGGACAGGGGCGGTATCCTTCCTGCCGGGCATAGCGCCGATGGGGCTTACTGGTACGACAATTCCGAAGGGAAATGGATAACATCTACCTATTACAGGAATGATTTGCCGGCATGGGTGAACGATTTTAATGAAAAGAAGCTGGTTGACAAATATTACGAACAGGGCTGGAAACTGTTGTACCCCGCGAGTACCTATATCCAAAGTACAACCGATGAAAAAAGTTATGAAGCAAAGACGCTGGGTGGAAATACGTTTCCTTATGACCTTAACAAATTTATTTCCAAAGATTACAGCAAAATTTCGTACACCCCGATGGGTAACAGCCTGACGGCGGAATTCGCAAAAGCGGCCGTTATCGGAGAAAAACTCGGTGCAGACAATATCACGGACTTCCTGGCCATCAGTTTTTCCTCACCGGATTACATCGGGCACTCTTATGGTCCCAATTCCATCGAAGCGGAAGACGGTATGCTTCGGTTAGACCTTGAACTGGGAATGCTGCTCGATTTTTTTGACAACCACATCGGCAGGGGTCAGTACACCCTCTTCCTGTCGGCAGATCACGGGGTGGCGCATATTCCCGAATACATGACTGAACATAAAATACCGGGCGGAAGGATCTTCATGAACAAGGTGACCGAAGCCCTGAACAAACAGCTGGCTGAAAAATACGGCATCCGATCCATCATTGTTTATGATGATAATTATCAGCTGGCTTTGAATCACCCTGCCCTGGATTCCGTAAAAGTTGATAAAGAAGAGGTGATCGAATGGATCGTTGACCAGTTGTCAAAAGATTCGGCTATTGCCACAGTATTTCCGCTGGAGGAATTAAACGAAGTCCCGCTGCCGGCGTTCGTCAGGAACATGCTTAACAACGGTTATTACAAACCGCGTAGCGGTGATATTCAGTTCCTGCTGAAACCCAATTTTATCGATGCCTGGAGTAATACCGGAACCACTCACGGCTTATGGAATCCCTACGATTCACATATACCCCTGATCTGGTACGGTTGGGGAATTAAAAAAGGGAGGACTTTCCAGGAAATCCGGATGACCGATATCGCCCCCACGCTGGCGGCACTTCTCCGCATACAGGCGCCCAACGGGAATATCGGAAAAGTGATTTCGGAAGTGCTGAAATAAGGGGCCGGAACCGACTTGCAAAATAGTGTATATTCATAATGCCAAAAACGCCATTAATAAGTCCCGTTATGAAGAATCTACAACGCATTGCCCTTGCTATAACCATAGGGTTTTTCGCCAGCTTTCCCTGCCGCGCGCAACAGGTCGACAGCATTCAATTCTTTACGGATGAGTCCCTGGTTGAAATGGAACTGACGACCGATATCAAGGCGCTGCAAAACGAAAAAGGGGAAGATGTGTTTCAGCCGGCCAGCGTTAAGATGAAGTTTACTGATGGCACCCTAATAGATGAGGGTATCCAGGTGGGACCTCGGGGAAAATTCCGCCGGGGTTATTGCCGCATCCCTCCCATCATGATGCAGTTCAGAAATAGCAGTTCCCCCCGCCTGGCTTCGCTCGGGAAACTAAAACTGGTGATCGGTTGCAGCGGCAGCACCACCGATGAAGAATTGCTGCTTAAGGAATTCCTGGTGTACAAACTCTACAACCTCCTGACCGAAAAAAGTTTCCGGGTACGGTTATTGAAGACCACCTATGTGGATACCCGAAACCGTGTTAAATCCTTTACCCAGCATTCGTTCCTGCTGGAAGACGACGGCGACATGGCCCGGCGCAACGGTTGCCGGAAAAAACAGCATGGCATGCTGCTTACCGAAGCCACCGACCGGCAAACAATGACCCTGGTGGCCATTTTCCAGTATATGATCGGTAATACAGACTGGTCGGTGCCGAACAATCATAATATTGAACTTATCTTTAGTCGCGCGAACGAAAATATGCCCCCTTTTGCCGTTCCCTATGACTTCGATTATTGCGGACTGGTGGATGCGAGTTATGCCGTTCCCAATGAGGTCATCGGAACCGAGAAGGTTACGGAAAGGGTGTACCGGGGATTCCCGCGCAGGATGGAAGAGATACAGGAAACCCTCGACCTTTTCAGGAATAAAAAGGAAGCCATACTTTCCACTGTCCGGAATTTTTCTCCTCTCAGCGAAAGAACCCGTAAAGGGATGGCCAATTACCTGGAAGAATTCTTCCGGATCATTGAAAGCAAGGGGCAGGTTCAGTCGGTATTCATCGATAACGCCAGAACAAGTTAATAATCATAGCATGGATTTAAAAGATCAATTCGAACAGGCAGCGGCCGACAGTAAGAATCTGCCTGAAAAACCGGCCAACGATATTTTGTTGAAGCTTTATTCCCTTTACAAACAAGGTAGCATCGGCGACGTTAATACAGAACCGCCTTCCAATCCATTTGATTTTGTTGGGAAGGCCAAGTATGATGCATGGGCTGCCCTGAAAGGCAAATCAACCGGGGAGGCCATGCAGGAATATATTGCGTTGGTGAACCAACTTAAAGGATAATACGGATAACGTACTCAGACCCGATGATCCGTAATTTGCCGGTAAACACGGTCAAGCCGGGCGCCGACGGTCTCATAGCTATATCGCCCTTTGGCCTTATTCGCTATTTCCTCAGGGTAGAATAGTTTCCAGTCGCGCACCATTCGAAGCATAGCTTCCGTCAGCGCGGCCTCATCCCCGGGCTCGATGAGTATTCCATTTGTTTCATCAACCATTTCGGGTATCCCTCCGGTATTTGTAGCGATCACCGGCAAACCGCAGCACAGGGCTTCCCCGATGACACAGGGAGAATTTTCGATATGGCTGAACAGGACAAGACAATGCGCCTGCTGCATTTCCGCTGCCACGTGTTCATACGCAATCTCTCCCCGGAATTGTATCACCCCTTCCGGCAGATAGAGTGATCGGGCAACCGCGTGAATGGCCGGATCCCTGTCTCCAACCAACACCAGTTCGGCATTCTTGTTTTGTTTATACGCCTCTGCAAAAGACCTGAGAATACCTTCCGTATTTTTAAGCGGAACCATGTTCGACACATGAATGAACCTGAATGTCTGTTTTGGAACAGGTGAGAAAAAAAAGTACCGGGTATCCGTCACGTTGGGGATCACTTCATATTCCTTCCGGCAAACCAGGCGATTTACTCCTTCCGCCAGGTACCTGCTCACAGAAATGAATCGAATGGCTTTTTTAAAAATTTTCCGGGTATATAGACGGAAGTACTTATTCCGTGCCTGGAAATTATCCTTCACCACGCTGTTGTAAATACCCCAGTGTTCCGTGACCAGGTAAGGCACCTTATACCTGTTCATGAACCACCGGGCCATGATCCCCGCCTTCATCGGCACCTGCACATGCACCAGGTGTGGCCGGCCGTACTTCACCACGAAATTCCTGAGCGTTTTCCTGAACAGGAAAATCCACCGGTAATGCGCCCGTAACCGCTCCCAAAGGGAATTCCCTTTTTTATAATAAACAATCTGTTCCGTGAGTCCCCCTTCCCTGTGCAGCGACCCGTTCATAGCCTTACCCGGACCCTCACCGTATGCAGCCAGGTGAATGACATGAATATCGTTATATAGCGCCGCGGCACGGGCATGTCTTTGTATGAAATCCCCGTTAAATGGATCCGAAGGAGTGGGATACCAGCTGCATAACCAGAGAATACGTTGACGGGACATGGGAGAATAAAAATATACTTAGTTGGGCCGGGAACAAAATCAGTCTTTAATCAGTTCAGCACAGGTTCCAGCCGTATAAAATCCCTGCGGTTCAGGTAATAAAACAGGACCCCGTAGATCAACGGGAAAAAACTGAGCACTTTCAGCACCAGCAAACCACTCAGGAATCCTCCCAGGTACAAGCCGGATAACACCAGGAATCCTGCGGCAAGCTGGTAGTCGCCGATCGCGCAACCCACTTTGAAACAATACGTGTGGAGGTCTGTAAAAACCAGTTTGAGTGGCTGGGTGATATGGAAGCCGTCTGTAATGACGATCCTGGGATTATTCTCCATAACCGGGATGACCACCGGCCGGCTGTCGGGCAACGGGTATATTTCTTTCCCGTTGACTACAGCCCTTAATTTCAGAAAGCTGAGCAACACCTGGTTTCTTCGCTGGAGCACTATGTGATACGTAACCGGGATCGATTAGTTTTTAAATTAAAAATTGTAAATCGGCCGTTAAGAGGTGCGAGTTTTAATTCAGGCCAGGGCCCGGATTATGGCTGTAAAATCCGCCGCCGCGAGGGAAGCCCCGCCCACCAGTCCGCCATCCACATCCGGGCAGTCAAACAACTCCTTCGCATTACCGGCTTTAACGCTTCCGCCGTACAGGATGGGGATCTCATTGGCCACTTCTTCGCCGTACTGGCCCGCAATGACCGAGCGAAGATACCGGTGCATCTCCTGCGCCTGTTCGGTACTGGCGGTTTTACCGGTACCGATGGCCCAGATGGGCTCGTAGGCAATGACGGCGGACCTGATCTTATCTGCCGGGAGGTGAAAAAGTGACTCCCGGAGTTGAGTGGCCACATATTCATTCTGCACCCCCTTTTCCCGGACCGAAAGCGGTTCGCCGCAGCAAAAAATCGGGGTGATATAATGTTCAAAACAGCGGTTCATCTTTTCGGCTAGCTGTGCATTCGTTTCCGCGTTATACTCTCTCCTTTCACTGTGCCCGATAATGCAATAACCGATATTCATGGAATGCAGCATTTCGGCCGACACTTCGCCGGTGAAGGCCCCGTTACGCTGGTGATGACAATTCTGGGCCGACACTTCATAGTTGGTTTCGGTCTCCACTTCGCTACGTGTCATAAGCAGGTATGGGAACGGAACCGCAAAAATTACCTGTTGATGCTGTTTCAAAATGATATTCTCACCCAGGATATCATCCAGCAGTTTTTCACCCTGCTGATACGTAAGGTTCATTTTCCAGTTGGCTGCCGCAATTTGTTTTCTCCTGCTCATTCGTTATCATTTAAAGGCCTTTTCATAATAATCATCACATTCCTGGTATCCCCGTAATTCCTGTTAATATCCGTACTGCTGATCGCCTCCCATCCCTCACGGCCCAGTTCGTTGAGCCTGTCGGTCACCGCCTGGAAATTCACCAACCCGCCCCCGCTTAAAAATCCGCCGGTCGCGGATATCTCCAGGACTTTATACTCATACATCTTCATAATTACCTTTTTAAAAGTCCCCTAAAAACGAAACTCCCGACTCCCGACTCCCGCTTACGCTAAAGCTACAGCGGGCAAGCCCGACTCACTCAGTATTTGTCAAACACATATTTCAAAATACTCCTCTCGTCCTCCCCCATCTCCGCGTTCTTTAATTTTTTCCATTCGTTGATATCCTCCAGCGCTTTTTCCATCTCATACCGCTGCACCCCGTCGCTCCCCCAACTGAAACTCGGTATATACCGGGGAGTAAGACCCGATCCGAAAACATTGCAGCAAACACCGATCACCGTTCCTGTATTGATGGAAGTATTCACGGCAGTCCTGGAATAATCCCCCATCAGCACCCCGCATTTGGTGCCCGCCCCTACTTCACCGGCCGGTGTCCAGATCTTCACCTCGCGGGCATTGTTCTTCAGGTTGCTGTTGCTGGTACCGGCGCCCAAATTGCACCATTCGCCGATCACAGAATCGCCCAGGTAACCATCGTGGGCCTTATTGCTGAAACCAAAAAGAACGGAATTCTTGACCTCCCCACCGGCCACGCAAAAAGGTCCCAGGGTGGTGGCTCCGTAGATCCTGGTTCCCATTTTAAGACAGCTTCCTTCTCCCATGGCAAAGGGACCCCGGATGATACACCCCTCCATCAATTCCGCGTTACGTCCGATATAAACCGGTCCTGCCGACGCGTTGATGATACAATGCGTCATTTTCACTCCCTCTTCCACAAATACATTCTCCGGATCAATCACCCGGTTTGACTTGTGTATTTTTGACGATTTTCTTCCCTTCGTCAGTAATTCAAAGTCCTGCCTGATCGCCGTATCATTCAGGTGGAAAATATCCCACGGATACTGAATGGAAAGAACAGGCTCCCTGAACTGGACCGCACGGCCCACTTTGATCTTATAACGATCAATAATATCATTCCGGGTTATGCGGTAAACAATGCCATTGCCGGCCGGTGTCGCCAGGAATTCACCGTCCTCCAGCTTTAGCACGGCCTTTACCAGTTTACGGGAAGGAATAAGGTTACCATGGATCATGAAAATAACATCTTCACCGATGGCCTCGTCGACATTTACAGACCGGGCCAGGTCCTTATAGTCATCCTCCTTTTTGTCAAAAGAAGGGAGCCCTGTCATCCGCTCCCATTTTTCCCTGATCGTGAGTGCACCCACCCGTATATCCTGTATCTGGCGGGTAAGCGTAAAGGGATGCAGGTTTTCCGGCTGGCAAAATTCTTCGGTAAAAATGAGTTTGTTCATGAATGGTCGTGCAGGTCGTCAAAAATACTCAAACTAAATTATCTTGCTCTTACAATCATCCCCAACCGTTAATAAAAATAATTCCGCATGCGCGTAATGAATTGTTTCTGCCTGGCCATTATCTTCTTCTATCTTTCGGGCCGTCTTTCCGCGCAAAACGGTATCATTCCGGCCGAATTCGAACCCTTTGTGATCCCCGGACACGGGATCCTCGATTTTGCGACCGGCGACCTGAATGCAGATAAACGCCCGGATGCCATCCTGGTGCTGAACCACCTGGGCGAGGATACTCTTTTGAATGAAGACTACCCCAGGCCCTTGCTGTTGCTGGTCAGGCAAACGGACGGGAGGCTGAAACAGGCGGTCCGGAACGATAAAGCGATACTGTGCAGGCGATGCGGCGGAGTGTTCGGGGATCCATACCAGGAAATGGATATTAATAATAGCGGTTTCAGCCTGTATTTCTATGGTGGAAGCGCCTGGCGCTGGGCTTACCAGTTTGATTTTGTATGGCGGCCGGACAGGAAGAACTGGATCCTGGCCGAAGAGAAACGATCCGAATTCAATTCGGGCGATCCTGAAATGACCATAAAAGAAACCACCATCCCGGAAGCTGAATCAGGTGGTATAACAATCAATTCATTCAGCAGTGAACCGGTTTATGAAAACAGCCGGTGGAAAGTGATGACGACGAAAACCTGGTTTTATGAGAACCCGCAAACGGGTAGCCGTCCCCGGAAAGCCTACCTGGTAAAAGGCAATATCGTTACCGGTATACGGCACCTGAAAAATTTCATCGAAGTGAGTTTTGAAAACGATAAATCCGTCATTACACAGGGGTTCATACTCCGCAAAGACCTTCAGCGCCTGTAAAAAATGACCCCCTGAGGAATCAGGGGGTCTAAAGTATAGCCATGAAAAACAAAACTCATCCCGCAAGCGGGACAAGCTATGCACAAGTTACTATTATTCTGCTTTTTTTGCGTACTTCTTCTTGAATTTGTCGATACGTCCTGCCGTATCAACCAATACGTTCTTTCCGGTAAAGAAAGGGTGAGAAGTGTTGGAAATCTCCAGTTTCACCAGGGGATATTCATTGCCGTCTTCCCATTTGGCTGTTTCTTTCGAATCAGCGGTTGAACGGCTCAGGAAACTGTGACCATTGCTCATGTCTTTGAAAATAACTAACCGATACTTATCGGGGTGGATTCCTTTTTTCATAACACTATGATTTTTAAAGGCTACACGGATTTTGCCGTATAGATGAAAAGATAAAATTTGGCCGGCAAAGATAGGCCTGAAAACCAATTTGTCCAAATGAATTTGCCATCTCCCCGCCTGCCAGTTACAACCCAAAAACTGCCATTTACTCAAAATCGGACCGCTTTACCCGGCTTTCCGGGCAATTCGCAGCATTCTGGTTATTTTACAGTAAGTAGCTCTGTCCCCGCTGAACCATATCAAATTTGTGATTAAACCCGGAATCATATTGTTTTTTTCCCTGCTGGCGGGAACCGAAGCCATGGAACAGGGTATTTCATTTTCCCATATCAATACCACCAACGGACTATCCGATAATTTCATCAGGTCGATAGTGGTGGATAAGAACGGGTTCCTGTGGACAGGTACCAACGAGGGACTGAACTCCTGGGATGGATACACGGTGACGAGTTATTCCGTTGATGAACATCCTGGCCTGCCCGGCAAGACCATCACCGACCTGATGTGTGACAGCCGGAATACCATCTGGCTTAGCAGTCCATGGGGCGCCGCCTGGGCCGGTCCCCGCCGGAACTTTCACCGGATTTACCTGGATGACACGCTAAAAGACTACAGATGTTTTTCCGTGTTTGAAACAAAAAAATTCGGTCCCGTATTACTGACTGATAAAGGACAATACTCAGCCAACAACGAGAAAGTTTCCTGGCGGAAAATTCCGGGTATACCCCCGGATTTTGACCTTTCCACACTGGTTGAAGTCATGGGTTTTAACGGTGACAGCATCCTGTTTGCGACCAAAAAAGGGGTATTTCTTTTTGATTACGGGAAGCATGAAATTATTTATAATTATCCCTGCCTGGAACTGCTCAGCCTTTGCCGGGTTAAGGAAAATTTGGTGGCACTGGCTTTCCGGAACGGAAAAATTCTCATCACGGATATCCGCACCGGCACGGTTACAAAAGAATTTGACCTGACGTCTCATACCCAGCCCCGTGTCACGCTTACCACCTGGGCGGAAGTAAGGATGGCGGCGGGTGAAAATATCATCTATGCATCGAACACGATGGGATTTTTTATCATCGACAAGGACGGCGCCATTTCCCGTTTTACACATAAGGCCACCGATCCCCATTCCATTGCCGCCAACGTGGTGATGAGGGTCCTGGGCACCGCCAATGGCACCGTGGTGGTGGGAACGGAACGATACGGGCTGAGCGTGTTTAATATCCTGAAGAAAAAAGCAGTTTACCAGAAATTCTTTATCGATGGGCGAGGTAATTTTTTTGACGGCTTCCTGACCGAAATTATCCAGGACAATGACGGTACATTCTGGGCAGGCTCGTTTGACCGTCTCATACACTGGAACAAAAAAAACAACAGCACCGAGTTTTATCAATACAGGAACCCGGATCCCGCAACCGGTATCGCACACCCGGAAATATTCAGGCTTTGCAGGGACCGGCTGGGGCAGCTTTGGGTAAGTATCCTGGGCACCGGGCCTGCATTGTTTGACAGGAGTACCGGCCGTTTTATCCCCCTGTCCCTTGATACAGCGATCCATTCTTCCCTTAAAAATAAATTTGTAGCTGATCTGTTTGAAGACAGCCGGGGCATGATCTGGGCCGGGAATGGCGGTGGTTTTTATTGTATCAATCCCCGTACAAAGAAAACTATCACATTTGGAACAGACAGTCTCCTGAAGGATATCTGCACGTACCGGACCATCGGTTTCGCGGAAGACAGTCAACAGAGGATCTGGATCTCCACCTTCGGGCAGGGAATCTATTGCTATGATCCGCTTAAGAAAATAGTGCGCCGGTATTCCAAAAAGGATGGCTTGCTGGATGATATCTGCCTCGATCTGATGATGGACAGGCATGATAACCTTTTTATCACCATGCACAAAGGTTTTAATATCATCCGGGCAAACGGAACCATTGAATCATACACCCGGGCCGACGGGTTACGATATGATAAAACCGACGCGATAGTGGAAGACCGGGATGGGATGATCTGGATATCCAACGCAAAATGCCTGGTGCGGTTCGATCCCGTTACCCGGGAAATGGATTTTTTTGATGAACATGAAAATCTCAATAAAGGCGGGTTCAAGCCCTCGAGTGTCCTGGTAACCCCGGAAGGCGAATTGCTTTGGGGCACCCAGAGCGGTATCAATTATTTTGATCCCCGGCTGCTCACCAATTTGCCGGAACCGCTGAACGTTAGCATTTACCAGGTGCAGGCAGGCGATTCACTTTATGCGGTTTCCGGTGAACAGCCTGTTAAGCTCCGCTACCGCGACCATAACCTCCAGTTTTATTTTGTTGCCATTGATCTGCATGGTTCCCAGGCAATCCGTTACCAGTACCGGTTGGAAGGATATGATAAAGCCTGGCAGGAAGGCACCGATATACGTCAGGCCAGGTATTCTTCGCTTCCTCCCGGTGAGTACACATTCAGAGTCAGGGCCAGTGCCGACAGGAAAAACTGGGTCGATGCCTCCAGTCATTTTAGCCTTTCGATCGTGGCGCCGGTGCATATGCGCTGGTGGTTCAAGGTACTAACCCTTTTACTGACAGGGGGTGTTTTGTATTTTGTTTTCAGCAGGCGTAACCGGTTGCTGAGGCAAAAAAAAGAAGAACTGGAAACCGAAAAGGCCATACATTATTTCGCCTCCAGCATGCACGAACACCAGAAAGTGGATGATATTCTCTGGGATGTTGCCCGGAACTGTATCGGCCGCCTGCAGTTTGAGGATTGCGTGATCTACCTGGTGGATGAAGAGAAAAAAGTACTGGTGCAAAAGGCCGCGCACGGACCCAAGAGCCCCCGGAGTTTTCAGATCACCCGGCCAATCGATGTTCCGTTAGGCAAGGGTATTGTAGGTTCGGTGGCGGTAAGCGGTAAGGCGGAAATCATCGCCGATACCACGAAAGATCCCCGCTATATCGTGGATGATGAACCAAGACTATCCGAAATCTCGGTTCCGATGGTCTTTAACGGGAGGGTGCTGGGAGTCATCGACTGCGAGCACTCAAAAAAAGGGTTCTTTACTCAAAAACACTTATCCATACTCAGCACAATTGCGTCTCTTTGTGCCAACAAGATCATCAGGGCCCGGACAGAAGAAGAAAAAAAACAGGCGGAAAACATGCTGGCGGAAACAAAACACAAGATGGCGGAAGCGGAAATGCAGGCGCTGCGGGCGCAGATGAACCCTCATTTCATATTCAACTGCCTGAATTCGATCAACCGCTATATCGTCAAAAGCGACCAGGCCACCGCCTCCCTTTATCTAACCCGCTTCGCGAAACTGATTCGCCTGATCCTGGATAATTCGCACAGCAAGAATGTGGTGCTTACCAATGAAATCGAAGCGCTTCGCTTATACATTGAAATGGAATCGCTTCGTTTTGACAACAAATTCACTTACGATATTGCTGTGGACGGCGATGTAAGAACCGACAGCATCGAAGTACCTCCCCTGATCATCCAGCCCTATATCGAAAATGCCATCTGGCACGGTTTGCTGCACCGTTCCGATGGCGGTCATCTTTCGGTCCGGATCAGTGTGTTACCGGGTAATATGCTGCAGTGCATCATTGAAGACAATGGAGTCGGACGGGAAAAAGCCAGGGAGTTGAAGAGCAAGTCGGCCACCACCCGCAAATCACTGGGTATGGAACTGACGGAAAACCGTCTCCTGCTGCTGAACAAATACGCGGAAGTGCATTCCAGTATTGAAATCGTGGACATTAAAAATGAACAACAGGAACCTGCGGGCACACGGGTGATCCTGAAAATACCATTTGCTGAATAAATAACAGTCAACTATGATACGTTGTATCCTGATCGATGATGAAAAGAACGCGCTGGAGATGATGGAGTGGCTGCTGAGGACCTATTGTCCCGATGTGGAGATCCTCGCCATGTGCAACAGTTCCGAGCAGGGCGTGGAAATGATCAACCGCCTCCGGCCCGACCTGGTGTTCCTGGATATCGAGATGCCCAATATGAACGGCTTTGACATGCTGGAAAAGTTTGACCCGGTGTTTTTTGACGTGATATTCTGCACCGCCTACGACCAGTTTGCCATCAAGGCTTTCAAATACAGTGCGCTGGATTACCTGCTGAAACCGGTTGACCCGGACGATCTCAAAGCTGCCGTCCGGCGGATCGGGCAAAAAAACCAGTCGCCCTCACGCCAGCAGTTTGACCTACTCCTGCAAACCATGAAACAGGAAAACAAATCCACTCCGCAACGGGTGGCGCTGACCACCGGCGACGGGCTGATCTTTGTGCCCACTTCGGATATCATTTACTGCGAAGCCGAGAGCAATTATACCCACGTGGTACTAACCGGCGGGAAAAAGATACTCGTGTCCAAAGTGCTCAAAGACATTGATGAAGTGCTGAGCGGGCCGGATTTTTACCGGGTACACAGTTCTTTCCTCGTCAATATCAACCATATCAAAAAGCTGGTCAGGGGAGATGGCGGTTATATCGTGATGGACAATGATGCCATTGTCAACATCTCCCGCTCCAAGCGCCAGGAATTCATGGAACGATTTGAAAAATTCTGAGGGGCCCTGCTCCGTTGATCCCAAAGCCGCATTGCTGCGGCTTTTTTATTTACTCAAAAAAACCACCAATGACTCAACAGCGCTTCTTCCGCGGCGGTTGCTGATGAATCTTTACATCACAATCAAAAACGATTAACCATTAAACCATTTACAATGAAAAAGCAACTGTTTATTGTTTCTGCTCTTTTTATGGTAGTATCTATATGTTCCTGTAAAAAGGATACCACCGGCATTCCCCCGTCTGCAGGAGTACCCAAAATTAAAACAAGAACAAACGGGAACACCGTGCGGAATTATGAATACAACCCCGATGGAACCATTTCCAAACAGGCGATCAGCGGTAATGCATTTCCGGAGTACACTTATGTATACAACGGCAATACCATCAGCATGAAGCGTTACCTGGCGGACGGAACCATATCGGAGGATGTGACAATGACCCTGAACAGCAAAGGTCTCGTGGACGACTATTCAAACGCCAAGTACCCTAGCCAATTAATAAAATATGAATTCAATGATGCAGGATTACTGGTTAAAAAGACGATCTATCAAAACGGATCTTTGGACCAATATGCTGTGTTCCGTTATGAAAACGGCAACCTGGTTTGCGACAGCACTTTCAGTAATAACGGTACACTGAACTACATCAGGAATTATGAACATTTCACGGGTATGCCCTCTACTATTGAAAACGACAATTTCGGGCAGGGATTCTGGGGCAAAGGTAATGTGAACGCCCTGAAAAAAGTGACTTACAAGGATCATAACGGGGTCGTAACAGGAACCCAGGAATACCTGTTACCCATACTGGACAACCTGTCCCGGATCCAAAAAACAACCTATCAGTCGAGCAACTCCCCCACTCCCGTAACCCTGACCTATTCTTATTACTGATTCTTTGGCACTGATACGACTGAATCGATTATTAAACAACAATTATTCAACATATCAACTAAAAAAAATGAAAAAGTTATCATCTATCCCCGTAATACTCCTTATCTCCTTCGTGTTTATGTCCTGCAGCAAGGAAAAAACCGGCAACCCGTCGAACGGCAACAATCCGGGCGCACAGGTTTCGAGAATTAAAACCTGGAGCAGTTCCGCTTCGCAACGAACATATATTTATAACAGTAACGGAAAACTGGCCGAAGTACAAAGCAACACCGGCAGCAAGGACACTTATGAATACACTCCCGGCAAGATCATCAAAAAGCAGTATAATAACGCCGGTATCAATGATTTTACGGCGGAGCATGACCTGGATGCAAATGGTCTTGGCATCACCGAGAAGCGACCCACCCAGCCAGGTTTTACCGGCACCCATATTTATAACGATCAGAAACAACCGGTGAAAAGGATCTATAACATGAACGGGCTCATCCAGACACAGGACTATTTCTACGCCAATGGCAATTGCGACAGTGTCCGTTACTCCGAGAACAACATCTGGAAATATACCCGGCGCTTCACGTATTATACCGACAAATTCAATTACCTGAGCAATGAAGCCTACGGATATCCTTTTTTCGGTAAAGAGAGTAAAAACCTGGTCCAAACGGATCAGTATGTAAACCCCGACGGCAGCTCATCCGAGATCATAACCATTACCTATGAGTTTGATCAGCAGGGACGGCCGGTGAAAGAAACACGTACACAGGGGGCCAATTTATTTATCAACTACATCACCTACTACTAATATACCGGCGAGAATATTTCAACAGTAACCAACAGAAGACAAGCCTTATCCGGGTATTTAAAACCGCCATCGGGCGGTTTTTTCTATTTTATGAAAAGGGGAAATCAAAACTCGTTTGGTATGAAACCGAATCCGGCCGGAAAGACGAAAGCGCCAAGTGAACTTCCTTCAGGCTTGCGCCCTCATTCTGTTTACCCGACGCTTTCCAGAGAAACTTCCACCTTTTGAGGGGCTTCCGTCGCTCCAGGAGTGTGATCCGCCTTTTGAGGGGCTTCCTTCACTCCAGCACTTCATTTTATTGCTAAAACTCCGTGCAGTTGTAAATCAAATATAATTCAACGACTACCCCGTTTCCAAATTTTTCTTTCTCTTGATATACACCTGTTATGCACCTGGTTATGCACATAAAACCGGCTTATCCGCAGGTTTAACCCGCTCTCAGTCCCGCATATTCACATATTGCAAAGGAATTCCGAGATTCGCGCCCCGGCAGAGCTGGATAACAGACTGGAGGTCATCGATTTTTTTCCCGGTTACCCGTACCAGGTCATCATTAATCGAAGCCTGGACCTTCATTCCGGAGTCTTTTATCAGCTTTACGATCTTTTTGGCATCCTCCTGCACCAGCCCGTTTCTCACTTTCACTTCTTTTTTCCAGAATTTGCCGCTCTGGGCTCCTTCCTTTGAGGTGTCAAAAGCCTCTGGCGCAATTCCCTGTTTATGCGCCCGGCTGATCAGCACATCGATCAGCTGTCGCATCTTCATATCGTCATCCGTTTCGATCTTAATGAGGTATTCTTTCTTATCCAGGTTGATCACCACATGCGAACCTTTAAAGTCAAAGCGGTTCGTGATCTCCTTGGTTGTAACGTTGACGGCGTTATCCAGCGCCTGCGCGTCTACTTTACTGACGATGTCAAATGAAGGCATAAGAGTTTGTTTTGGTGAAGTAACAAATCAGAAGCAATCTCAAAATTATTTTTTTTGCCGGAAAGACGGTAAGCCGGGAATTAATTTCTCAACCATTTGAGCTAATCCCGTTTTCCGGTTTTCCCGGTAAAATGTAAAGGAATGATTCTTGAGGTGGCTTGCTGTTATCCAAATTTAATTTCTTTTCCCTATACCTGTTGTACCGGGCCCATCATTGAACAAAAAAGCAAGCCCCCCCTTGAAAGGAGGGGCGTCTCATGAATGCCCATGAGAAAACTGTTCGTTATTACTGGCCGCCCTGACCTACCCGGTTTTGTTCATCCTGGGAGGCGCTGTTACGGCGACGGGGAGGAGGATTTTGCTGACCGTTCTTTCCAAAGCGCCAGGTAAATGTGGCCGTTACCTGCCGGTTATCCCAGCGGTTCATGATCCTCGAGTCCACCACATCGTACTGTGTTTTTCCCCTGTATCGCTGCAGCCAGAAGGGGTCGCGGAGGTTCAGCCGAACCGTACCCTTCCCTTTCATTACCTGCTTTTGCGCTCCGAAACTTACTACATAGATCGGTTCGTTGATATTCAGCTGGTCCACCCCTTTTGCCCGGTAAAACCCGGAAACCTCGGCCGTGAATCCCTGTTTGATCGTAAAGGTTTGCGTCATATTGATCATGAAAGAAGTATAGGACATATCCAGCGGTTTGTTGTCATACACGCCCTCATAATGATTATTGAACACATTCAGGAAGATATTCGAGTTCCACCATTTGGTAACAGGAACCGGCGCGGTGATGGCGATACCGATATTGCGGAAACGGGCCACATTATCCGATGTCAGGTACAGCAGGTCGCCATCGGGTTTGACCAACTGAGAGATCACGTTGTTGGTGCTGTTATAATTCAGCGTGGTGATCAGCTTTCCTTTGAACGAATGACTGAGTTCCACATTATGCGTAAACTGGGGCAGCAGGAACGGATTCCCCTTGCGGTAGGAAAGGGAGTCCAGGAAATAAATAAAAGGGTTCAGGTCATGGTAATTGGGCCGGGTAATGCGGCGGCTGTAGGAAACGGTTAACTTATTGCTCTTATCCACGTCATAACTGATAAAGGCGCTGGGGAACAGGTTGGTGAAATTCCTCTTAAACGACGAATCATTGGTTACCTGGTATCCTTTCGCGATGGTATTTTCCAGGCGCAGTCCCCCCTGTAAGGACCATTTTCCGAATTGCCGGTTGGCATTCAGGTAAACGGCATTGATATTCTCGTCATAAATAAAATGATTGGAACGAGAATCTTCAATCCATTTGCTTCCGTCCCACCGTACATAATTAACCAGGTTATCATTGCTCACAAAACTGCTTTTCACTCCCGCTTCCAGGCGCCCCCCCATTTTGAAGGGATGGGTGTAATCCGATTTTGCGGAAAAGATCTGGATCTGTGACGGCAGGTGACCTTTCAAAACCAGTTGGTTACCGGCCGGATTACCGCCCCCGTCGTAGAAATCCGTTGTAAGCGTCATACGCGATGTATTGTCATAGGCAATAAAATCCAGGTCGGCGGTCAGTTCCCGGCCCGTGGAGTCAAACTGGTGACGGTAATTGATATTGGAAGTGAAATTCCGGAACTGGATCCGGTTGTCGGTTTTAGACACCATTTTCGACAGCACCTGGTAATTTTCATCATTGGTGGTGGTTACCGTGGTCGGTGTTGGATGTCCCGAAAATGTAAAACCACTCACCACGATACCGATCGTGTTTTTCTTGTCGGCAAAATAATCGAGACCCAGTTTCAGGGTATGATTATTGTTACCGAACTTAAACTGCGTGAGTACATCGTTGTACCCGAGTATCTTTTGGTCGGAATCGAGTTTGATCCGGTTGATCTCCAACTGGCTTCTGCCCCGGAAATAATTGGGGTTATAGTTACCAAAGAAATTAAACTTGTTCTTCCGGTAATTGAAGTTGATGCTGTTCTGGGATTTGGGTATTACATAGAGTTTCCCGCCCGACTCAAAAAAACTGGTGGTAAGTCCCACCATCACCGAACCATTGAATCCCCCTGCCCGGCCCTTCTTGGTGCGAATGTTGATCACCCCGGAATTGCCGGAGGCATCATATTTCGCGGAGGGATTGGTCATGATCTCGATCTGGTCGATCGCCGAAGCAGGCATATTCTTGAGCAGATTGGCCAGGTCGGCCGGTGATAAAAAGGTAGGTTTTCCATCCATCATAACGATCACCCCGGCTTTCCCGCGGAGACTGATGGCCCCATCATTGCTCACCATGATGCCCGGCGATTTTTCCAGCACTTCCAGGGCGGTCGCCCCCGCGCTGGTCGGTGAAGCATCCACATTCACGATGGTCTTGTCGATCTTGGTTTCGATAAAGGGTTTTTTGGAGGTCACCACCACGCCACCCAGGTCTTTGGCTACCGGTTGCAGCACCAGGGCATCCACTTTTGCGGCAGCGGAACCTGCACCTATGCTGATCCCGTTACTTAACTTTTTCTCCATGCCGGAGGAGGTGACCATCACCAGGTAATTGCCCTCCCCGACTTTGTCAAACTCATACCGGCCCTCTTTGTCGCTGACGGCTGTTTTAACAAGGGAGGAATCATTTTGTCTTAAGAGTGAAACAGTGGCTGAAGGCAGCGGCTGGTTGGCCGCATCCATCACCCTGCCGGTTACAGTTCCCTGTCCGGTTTGCGCGGACAAGGACAGGGATCCTGCGATGGCCGCAATGATTAGTGTAAAGATCTTTCTCATATTCATGGCTATGGTTAGTGAATAATGAAATAAATTTCTATAGTAATCATCCCGTTGAGAAGCGAAATATGACGGATTTCGTAGTTTTCGTGTTAAAGGGTGATAATCCCTTGTCAATACACAGGCGGCAAAATCAGGAGTTGAGTTACTGCCATGTTAACCCATGTTAACAAAAAAGCCCCCCGCTTGCGCGAAGGGCCGGAAAGGTATAATGGTTATTGGTTTCAATCAGTTCTCACCGGTGTTCACACGGCTTCTTTCATCATCCGCCCCGCCGGTTTTTCTTTTCGGCGCATTGCCCATCTTCCCTTTGCTGAAGCGCCAGGTGAAGCCTAAGGCGATCTGGCGGGAATCCCGCTTTTGCTGGAATGCCGCGTCGATATTGCTGTACTTGATCGTTCCTTTCGCCTTTTGCGTATATAATATATCGCGGAGGCTTAAGCGCAGTGTGCCTTTTCCTTTCAACACCTGCTTGCTGATACCCGCATTAAGCATGCCGATACCAAATATTTTAAATACACCGTCCATACCGGGTGTGCGGTAAAAACCTCCCAGCTCGGCGGTCCAGGTTTTGGCGAACTTGAACTGGTTCGACATATTGAATACGGCCGTAGTCGCACCCACACTTACATAGTCGCCGTTCACCACACCCTTGAAACGGTTGTTGAATAAATTGGCATAGATGTTCCCGGTCCACCATTTCCGGATCTGGCCACCGGCACTGACGGCGATCCCAAACTGCTCCTGGCTGGCTATATTGGATTTTTTCACCGCGGTTTCATTCCGGTCGGGGAACTGCTCCAGCACTTCATTGATCAGGTCCGTAGTCTTTGTATAATTAAGTGTGGTATTCAGGAATCCCTTGTAGTTATGAGACAATTCAATGTTATGGGCAAACTGGGGCCGGAGGTTGGGATTCCCCTGTTCGTAGGTATATTTATCCAGGAACATCAGGAAGGGGTTCAGGTCTTCGTAGTCGGGTCTTTCAAGCCGGCGACCGTAATTCAGGACAAATGAATTCTTTTCATTAGCCTTGTATTGCAGGTATACCGTGGGAAACAATTGGGTATAATTCCGGCTGAAATTTTCTCCCGTAGTCAGCTGTTTGCCTTTTGCATTGGTATTCTCTGCACGCAGACCGAACTGACCGGTAAATTTTTTACCCAGGGGCCGGCTGTAGTTCACATAGGCGGCATTCACATTTTCCTCGTAAATGAAATGGTTGCTGCGACCGAGATCGGGCACCCTTACCCCGTAATTCAGGCTGTCGTATTGGGCATTATTATCGGTTCTGACAAAACTGGTCTTAACGCCTGCCTCAAAACGGGCCCCGTTTTTCAGGGGATGGAGGTAATCAACTTTAGCGCTGTAGATATTGATATCCTGTGGCAGGTTACCCAGTAAAGTATCGGCTTTGAAGATCGGGTTTCCGGCTGCATCGTAATACGCATTGATCAGATCCTGTTTATTGCTGCCGCGGTAGGCCAGGTAATCGGCATCGGCGGTCAGTTCACGACCGGTGGAATCAAAAACGTGACGGAAGTTCAGGTTCAACCCGCCGTGTTTGAATTTCCGGTCATTGCTGGTCTGCGCAAGGGTGCGGCTCTGCAGCACGTAAAACGGGTCATAGATCCGGATATTGCTGTTATTATTAAAGTGGCCGGGATTAATGAAACCATTCACCACCATTCCAAGGGTGGTTTTCTTGCTGGCATAATAATCCAGCCCGATCTTACCGTTGTAGGATTCCCCTCCATCCCGCATTTTGGATTCCTGCTCAAAGTTGGAGATTACTTCCTTGGTTGTTGATTCAAGGAATTTACGCTGGATATCCAGTTGCTGAAAATTCCTCCTGTAATTCTGACCCAGGTTAGCAAAGAAATTCACTTTATTCTTCCGGTAATTGAAATTGAATCCATTCGTAATTTTCGGTAACACGCCCTGGCTGTAGGTAGAAGAGAGGCTTCCGCTATATCCAAATTGCTTTGTTTTTTTGGTCTTGATATTGATGATCCCGCTGTTCCCGGCCGCTTCATATTTCGCGGGCGGGTTGGTCATGATCTCGATCTGGTCGAGCTGGCTGCTGTTCATATTGCTCAGCAAATTAGCCAGGTCGGTGCCCGACAGGTAAGTGGGACGTCCGTCCACATACACCTGCACGCCCTGTTTGCCCTTTAAACTGATATTTCCGTCCTTGTCAACCATTACCCCGGGTGATTTTTCCAGGACCTCAAGGGCATTGGTGCCCACATTGGTTACCGAAGCCTCCACGTTCACCACGGTACGATCGATTTTTTGTTCTATAAGGGGTCTGCGGGCTGTAACCGTAACCCCACCCAGGTTCTTTGCAACCGGAACCAGTTCGATGGTTTTCAACTGCACAGAGGGTGTAGCCGCGTTTATCTCAAAAATGCCGGAATAGCCTTTATTATGGCCAACGGCGGAAATGGAAACCAGGTAGGTTCCTTCCTGGAGGCCATCGAAGGAGAACTGACCGGTTTTATCTGCCACAGACATTTTCGCCACTGAAGAATCTTTGGCCCTTAAAAGGGTTATTGTGGCCGATTCAATGGTTTTGGTATTGCCGTCAATTACTGTTCCTGTTACTTTACCATTGCTTACTTGTGCCTGACTATCAATGGATAAGGCAAGAAGAACAAAAATTGTAACGAAGCTGAGAATCTTTTTCATTTTTATTGGTTGAGCGTTTATGTACTTGTTTTTATACATTACAGGTCAAAATTCAGTACTTTGTATTACATAGAACATTGTTTTAAATTAAA
>CAYRHU010000006.1:0-71416 GCA_964424155.1 uncultured Chitinophaga sp. | reverse complement strand
TCATCATTTCCCTGGTGGTGATCTTCCTGATCGACAATACCATCCGCCTGGCCATGTTCAGCAACCGTTTCCTGATCAAAACCATGCAGATGGTGGGCGCCACCCGTGGCTTTATCGCCAAACCGCTGAACATTAGGGCCATCATCAACGGCGCCATCAGCGGACTGATCGCATCGGCGGTGCTGTATATCGTGATCATGATACTGGAGAGTTATGTCAGCTGGCTGAAGACCATCCACGACTCCGGCCTCCTCCTCCTGCTTTTCTTCACCCTGATCGTACTCGGCATCGGCATCACGCTTTTCAGTACCCACCGGTCGGTGGTGAAATACCTGAAGATGAGGCTGGATGACCTGTATTAGCCAATGGTGAATAGTCAATGGGCAATGGGTCGTTTATTGTATCTGGCTCGCTATGGATTGTCCCACGTTTCCTTTTGCAAAAATCCCACCCCTTCCGCGAATATGGGAGACAGGAGTAAAATATACGATACCGGACTCCCATTGCCCATTCACCATTGACCATTGACCATTCACTATTCACCAAATTCCATATATTGCAGGGCAAAACAAGAATGTAATGAGTGAAAAGAACCTGCCTTCGATCTTTACCAAAGATAATTACCGCTGGATGCTGATCGGGCTGGCCGTGATCGCGGCGGGCATGCTGCTGATGTCGGGCGGCAAGAGCAATACGGACCCCACGGTCTTTAATAAAGCCGCCGTGTACAGCACGACCCGCATTACCATTGCCCCCCTGCTTATCCTGCTGGGACTGGGGATCGAAATTTTCGCCATTTTCAAAAAACCCCGGACGGCTGAAAACTGAATTGCATATTGATAACCTGATCCGAAAGCGGCGGTTCCAACCGGCCGCTTTCTTTATTTCTTCCAACTGACGGAATCATGAGTATCCTTGATGCCATCATCATTGCCATTGTGGAAGGGCTGACGGAATTCCTGCCCATCTCCTCCACCGGTCATATGATCATCACTCAAAAACTGCTGGGAGTGGAAGCCACGGAATTCACCCGTCTTTTTACGGTGGGTATTCAGCTGGGCGCCATCCTCGCCGTGCTGGTGCTGTACTGGAAAAAGTTCGTCGCCCCGCTGCGCACGGGGAAATGGAATTTCTATGGAAAACTGATCGTCGCGGTGGCGCCGGCCCTTTTCCTGGGCTTTATTTTCTCGGACAAGATCGATGAACTCCTCGACAGCGCGCTGGTAGTCGCTCTTACCATGATCGCGGGCGGTTTTATTCTTTTATTTATAGACAGATACTTCAGGATTGAGCGCATAAAGGAGGAAGAAGAGATCGGGTTTGCCAATGCCCTGATCATCGGATTCTGGCAGTGCATCGCCATGATCCCCGGTGTGAGCCGCAGCGCGGCCAGCATTATCGGCGGCATGCAGCAAAACCTCTCGCGAAAACTGGCAGCCGAATTCTCTTTTTTTCTCGCCGTACCCACCATGGCCGCGGCTACCGGCTATAAACTATACAAGGGATATAATACGATCAATTCCGAAGATATCCGACTGTTCGCCATAGGCAATGCCGTCGCTTTTATTGTAGCGGTACTTGCCATCAAATTCTTTATCGGTTACCTCCAGCGGCACGGGTTCAAATTATTCGGATACTACCGGATCATCGGGGGCCTCATCCTATTGGCGCTTATCCTAACAGGTGTAATAAAGCGGTAATTCATTTCTCCCTATTTTTACTAAAAGCAGATCTGACCGATGCAGACAGCACCGAAAAAAGTTATAAACGGCTGGGCGATGTATGACTGGGCCAGTTCCGCTTATAACCTGGTGATCACATCCACCATTTTTCCCACCTATTTTGAAACCATCGCGGTGGACAACGCGGCCGTATCTAAAACCACCGTGACCTTCCTGGGCCGCCAGTTTGAGAATTCCGCCTTGTATAATTACGCCATCGCGCTGGCGATGCTGATCGTGGCCACGATGTCGCCGCTGTTGTCATCCATCGCCGACTACAGGGGGAATAAGAAGAATTTTCTCAATTTTTACCTGACCATGGGCAGCCTCGCCTGTGCATCGCTTTTCTTTTTCGACAGGAATACGCTGGGACTGGGAATCGGCTGCATGATCATCGCCTGCGTGGGATTCTGGGGCGCGCAGGTTTTTTATAATTCTTTTCTTCCCGAGATCGCCGCACCGCAGGACCGCGACCATGTAAGCGCACGCGGCTTTGCCTTTGGCTATGTAGGCAGTGTACTACTGCAACTGATCTGTTTTGTATTTGTGCTGATGCACGAAACATTCGGGATCACCGAAGGAAAAGGCGCACAGATATCCTTCCTGCTGGTAGGCATCTGGTGGTGGGGGTTCGGACAGTTCGCGCTGCGCCGCCTTCCCCGGCCGGTACCGGCTGGCAGCGGCGACCTGAAGCACCATGTTCTTTCCAAGGGTTACAGGGAATTGGAAAAAGTGTGGAGCCAGCTAAAGCACCTCCCCCCGCTGAAAAGATTCCTGCTGGCCTTCTTTTTTTACAATATGGGCGTGCAGACGGTAATGCTGGTGGCGGCCCTGTACGGAAAAAGCGAGCTGGATATTCCGACCACGAACCTGATCATCGCCATCCTGATCATTCAGCTGATTGCCATACCCGGCGCGTTCGCTATTTCCTGGCTCTCCTCGAGGATCGGTAATATCAAAACGCTGATGATCCTCGTAATATGCTGGGTTTTGATGTGCATCATCGCTTTTTACCTGCCGAAAGGGGGCATCTACCCGTTTTACGCATTGGGTGCAGGTGTTGGTTTTATTATGGGTGGCATACAGTCACTGAGCCGAAGCACCTATTCCAAGCTGATGCCCCCCACCCGGGACACGGCCTCGTTTTTCAGTTTCTATGATGTGACGGAAAAGATCGCTGCGGTTGTGGGCATTTTCAGTTTCGGATTCATTACGGAACTCACCCTTACCCAGCGAAACTCGGTGCTTGCCCTGGCCATCTTCTTTATTGTCGGCCTGCTGCTGCTCTTCTATGCCAAAGCAGCCGCGGATAAGCACACAGCCGCAATAAACACCGGGACGTCCATCCCCTGAAACCCTATTTTTGAAATATGAAACTTTACACAATCAATACCGGATTTTTCAAACTGGATGGCGGCGCCATGTTTGGCGTAGTTCCAAAAAGTATTTGGAATAAGATCAATCCCGCGGATGATAATAATTTGTGCAGTTGGGCATTGCGGTGCCTGCTGATCGAGGACGGCGGCCGGTTGATCCTGGTGGATAATGGCAATGGCGATAAACAGGACGCCAAATTCTTCAGCCATTATCATTTACATGGGGATGACACGCTGGATAAGTCACTGGCGAAGTATGGCTTCCGGCGCGAAGATATTACGGATGCTTTCCTCACTCACCTCCATTTCGATCATTGCGGAGGCAGCATTGTGCGGGAAGGAGAAAAACTGGTCCCGGCTTTTAAGCAGGCGGCTTACTGGAGTAATAAAAAACACTGGGACTGGGCCGTTCATCCCAATGAGAGGGAAAAGGCATCTTTTCTGAAAGAAAATATTCTGCCCATTGAAGAAAGCGGTCAGTTGCGGTTTATTGAAGTGGGGGAAGGTGCTGAAGGCAAACTCGGGGAAACACGCTTCACAGAAAACATCTCTGTACGCTTTGTAAGCGGCCACACCGAGGCGATGATGCTGCCTCAGATCCTGTACAAGGGCAGAACCATCGTTTACATGGCCGATCTTCTCCCTTCCGCGGGTCATATACCCCTTCCCTATGTGATGGCCTATGATATGTTTCCGTTTACCACGCTGAATGAAAAAAAGTCATTCCTGAAAGAAGCGCTGGCGGGAGACTATATCCTCTTTTTTGAACATGACCCGGTATATGAATGCTGCACCCTGCAGCAAACCGAACGGGGGATACGTGCAAAGGAATATTTCAGGCTGGAAGATATCTGATGCGCCTGGCCTTTAGTCTGTTTTTACAATCTTCCGCATCCGCAGGATCAGCAGGCTTCCGATCACGGCCGGCAGGATCAGGTTGATCAACCAGATACCGGCCGTGGCAAAGGTCATTCCCAGTTCATTAATGCTGTACAATCCGACAATGGTGGTTACGATGGCGCCCCGCTGCGCCAGTTCAGCAATAGCAATGGTTGGAATAACGGCCATGACGAGGAAGGATACGCTGATCGTCCAGCAAAGCTGCCAGGCTGACAAATGAACCCCGAAGAGTTCAAACAACAGGTGATACTGAACCAGGAAAACAATGAACCGGAGCAACGAAAGAGCCAGCAATCGCAGCAGCAAGGCAGGATGGAATTCCTCCAGTGCCTCCACCAGGTAGGTAAACCTCTTGCTGCCAGGGATCCTGTCCACCCATTTGATCAGCCAGGACAAGCGGAAATAAAAAAGTGTGAGCCCAAGCAAAACGCCTGATACCCCATATAAGATCACCTTCATCCACATTGGGCTGACCAGTCCGCGGGATTCTATCTCATCCCGCAGGATGAATAAGCCCACACAGCCGGCCAGCAAGGTGATGAGGAGTTGGCTGATGCTTCCCACGATGGTAATGGAGATCGTGCGCAGCCGGTTACCTTCATTCATGTACAACACCCTGCCAAGATATTCACCCATTCTGTTGGGCGTACTCACCGAAAATGAAACACCCGAAAGCACCGCCTGCAAGGCCCTGGAAAACGGCACCGCCTGTACCGGTCGCACCGATATTTTCCATTTTACGGCTTCGATACTCCAGTTCAGGATCATCAATAAAATAACGGCGGCAATATTGAAGAGCATGGGTCCGTTCAGCGATTCCCTGATCCGTTGCCAGGCCTGTTCGAGTCCCGGTTGCTGCCGGATCTGCCGGTAGATGGACCAGGACAGCCAGGCGAATAATACCGGGCCCAGGAAGTAGTTGATGAAGATCTTTGTATTTCGGCCCGGCTTCATTAATCTTGTAAAAATACATTCCCGCTTGCAAAAGCCTGATAAAATCATACTGGGAATCGACCCGGGTACACTGGTGATGGGTTACGGGCTGATACGGATCAGCGGCAACCGGGCCCATTTGCTGGAACTGGGTGTGCTGAAACCCGGAAAAGTGAAGGACAGTTATAAAAAACTGCAACTGATCTTTAATACGGTGAGCGGACTGATCACCAAATACCAGCCCACCGATTTTGCCATCGAGGCCCCCTTTTTTGGAAAAAATGTGCAGAGCATGCTGAAACTCGGGAGGGCCCAGGGAGTGGCCATTGCCGCCGCGATGCGTCACGGGCTGGAGGTAACGGAATACTCACCCAAAAAAGTGAAACAGTCCATCACCGGCAACGGCAATGCGGATAAGGAGCAGGTGATGAAAATGCTTCAAACGCTGTTGTCCTTTAAAAGCAACACGAAACAATATGATGCCACCGACGCGCTGGCCGTGGCGCTATGCCATCATTACCAGTGCCATTCCCACGCGGGCAAACCCGTGAAGGGATTGAAAGGATGGGAAGAATTCATGAAGAAAAACCCGGGCAGGGTGGTGAAGAAATGACTACTTGCTTACAGGTTATATGTAAGCCACGAAAGAAAAGGAAAAACACGAAAGAAGTTTAATTATTTTATCGCAGCGTTTATGTAGTAAACAAACAGGAGGGGCACCTTATTGACTTTTTCGTGTTCTTTCGTGTGATTTCGTGGTAAAAAAAATTACAACTCCCTCACTATTTTTTCCTGAATCTTTTTCAAGATTTCATCCGATGCTTTCATTTTCGCCTGTGTAAAATTCAGGTCGTTAGCCGTGTTGATGGGGATGAGGTGCATGTGCGCGTGCGGCACTTCCAGCCCGATCACGCTGATGCCGCAGCGGTTGCAGTTAAACGCCTTTTCTATCGCCTTGGCGATGGGACGCGCGAAAAGCAGCATTTCACCGAGGTAGTCGGCGGGTAAATCGAAAAGATTATCCACTTCGGTTTTGGGAACTACCAGCACATGCCCTTCCCGCAGGGGAAAAATATCGAGAAAAGCGAAAAATTTATCGTTCTCCGCTATTTTATAGGAGGGGATCTTCCCGGCAATGATTTTTGAGAAAATAGTCATACCGCCAAAAAGTTTTGATTTTAAGGAAAGCAGGTAATACCGCAACCGTTTGAGCATCCTGTTTATTTGCCCTCCAAAGCTATCGACTCTTTCAACATAAAAGCCCCCGTTTTCACAGGGGCTGATATTCATTCGCTGTCCGCCAACCGTACCCAGTACGGAGACAGGATTGTTTTTATGCGGTGATTTCCTCGATCTTGAATTTCAGCACGCCGGCGGGCGCCTGCACTTCGGCCGTTTCACCCACAACCTTACCCAGTATTCCTTTCCCGATAGGGGAGGTTACGGAGATCTTCCCCGCCTTCAGATCGGCTTCCTTTTCGCTCACCAGTTTATAGATGACCTGTTTTTTGGTGCCGAGATTCGTCATTTTTACTTTAGTCAGAATGGAAACCTTGCTGGTGTCGATGCTCGATTCATCGATCACACGGATGCTGGCCAGCGATCCTTCCAGCGCTGCGATCTTGGCTTCCAGGAGTCCCTGCGTTTCTTTGGCCGCATCGTATTCCGCATTCTCTTTCAGATCGCCTTTTTCCCTTGCTTCCGCAATGGCCCGGCTGGCGGCGGGACGATCCACCGTTTTCATCCTTTGCAGCTCCAGTTTCATTTGTTCAAGGGTCTCTTTGGTCACGTATTGGATGTCGCTCATAACACCTCCTTGTTTGATAAAAAAGAAAAAAATAACAACGCCTCAGTCATTTGCTGAAGCGTTGCAGTATTGTACAACGAAGATAACACTATTTTTTAAAAAAACCAGCGATGGTCCCTGCTATATGATTAGAAAAGGGCAGCAATTAACTCCCTATCTATTAATCCCTTATTGATCCAGTCCCAGTTTTTCAAGCAAGACTTTCGACATCTTGTAATAAGCTTCGTGACTATACCCGGCGATATGCGGGGTAATGATGACATCGGGGCGTCCCAGCAGCCAATCCAGCTCCGACTTTTCAGAAACAGAAAGATTATCCAAGTCTTCATTTTCCAATACATCGAGTCCCGCACCCCTTATCCTGTCATTTTTAAGCGCAGTAATGAGATCCGTCTTATTCACCACTTTCCCCCGCGACGAATTCAGGATAAAGGGTCGCTGCTGCAACTGGTCAAAGAATTCACTATTGGCCATATACAGGGTTTCCTCCGTAAGCGGAACGTGAAAACTGATCACATCCGCATAACGGCAGACCTGTTCAAATGAAGCCTCTTTAATATATTCCTTTGCAAAACCCGACCGGTATTTATCATAAGCCAGGACGGTTACCCCGAATGGTTTTAGTAATGCTGCAAATGAGCTGCCGGTGTTTCCAAAACCTATAATGCCGACCGTTTTTCCAAACAGCTCCGTACCCCGGTTTTCATCCCTTTTCCATTCTCCTTTGCGGACTTCCTGCTGCGAGGATGAAATTTTATGAAGGAGGTTCAATAGCAGTCCAAGTGTATGCTCCGCCACCGCCTGCCGGTTGCCTTCCGGGCTGCTGATACAGCGAATCCCCCGGCTTTCCGCAAAAACGGTATCCACCAGTTCCATCCCGCTTCCCAGCCGCCCGATCCATTTTAACCGGTGCGCCTTTTCCAGCAGGGGCCTGTCTACGCGGATACGGGTGGTCACAACCAATCCCTCTGCCTCTTCAATCATCGTGGCCAGTTCTTCATAACGGATATCCGGCCGGTATATAACTTCACACCCCGTTTGCCGCAACCGTTCGGACAGGATCTCATGGGCCTTTGCTGTAATGATCACTTTACTCATCGCATGCTGAATGTAAGCGCCGCGAACTGCTCCACGCTCAGTTGTTCGGCTCTTTTACTAAACAATTCGTCATTAAGTTCCGCTGCATCAAACAGGTTCCGCACCGCGTTCCGCAACGTTTTCCTGCGTTGCCCGAAGGCGGTCTTTACCAGCAGCCGCAGGTGGTTTTCGCTTTGGATAGGCAACGCTTTTGATCTCGGCAACATACGTATTACCCCGCTTTTCACTTTTGGAGGAGGAACAAAACAGTTTTCCGGGACATCAAAAAGGTACTCCACCTCATAATACGCCTGCACGAGCACACTGGTAACGCCGTATACTTTATTGCCTTCGCGCGCGGCTATTCGCTGCGCCACTTCTTTCTGGAACATGCCCACCACGCATTCCACTTTTTCTTTCCATTCCAGTATCCGGAACAGGATCTCCGTCGAAATATTGTAAGGAAAATTACCCACCACCGTAAACATTCCGGGAAAAGGAATCTCAATCCCGAGAAAATCGTGGTGAATGATCCTGTTCTTCAGCGATGGGTAGGTTCGGAGCAGGTAATCCACTTTCTCATCATCCAGTTCCACCGCCCTGAATTCGACACCCGGCAATTCCAGCAGGTATTTAGTCAGCGCACCGCCCCCGGGTCCCACTTCCAGCAAACGGGTAAAGGGATATTCTTTCAGCGCGGCAACAATTTTCCGGCAAATGTTCTCGTCTTTCAGGAAATGCTGACCCAGTGATTTTTTCAATGTATACATCCATGTAAAAATACCCTTTATCGTGTGTATGGGTAAAAATGAGGCCGCCTCATTTGAGACGGCCTCGTTCAAAATAGGGTATTGAGATGATTATCTGACTTCTCCCACAGGGCATTCTTCCTGGCAATAACTGAATTTCATGGCCCATGATCCGCCATCATTGATCTGGGTACCGTTACCCCAGCCTGTTTGTGAATAATACTGCTGACCAGTGCTGTTAAAGGCTACTATTTCGGCATGGGCGGCTACGCACAGGCATCCAGCCGGCAGGTTGCTTCTCGGTATGGTATAGGTATAAACACTTACACCGGTTGTACCGTGCGTGGCCGTATAGGGAAACAGGCCTATACGGGGGTTACCGGCTCCGTTTACAGGGATACCGGCACAGGCGCCTACATACAAGTGTGTTTTTTTCAGCCTGTACGCGCCGATTGTCTGGTAAGAAACATACACATTGTTCTCATCGTTCCATACCACAATTTCGCCGACATTATCGTTCTGGCCGGCCATAATTGCCGTCGAAGTGGGCGTAAGACAATCCGGGACGGTGTAGCCGGAAGGAATGGTATAATCAGGCGCTGTCTGTGAAGACGGGGCCTGGATACTTTCTCTATCTTTCTGACAGGAAAATATAATCAGTGAAATGGCAAAAAGGGTAAATAGTCTTTTCATGATACGGATTTTTAGGGTTAAAAATTATGAATACAAGAAAAGCGTTTTTCCTGGTGACCAAAAAAAAAATTAACCTTTTCTCTGCTTTCCTCGTAAAAAAACAACTCCTGTAACGTACATTACCTGTCCGGTCCAATAGCTCGTGTTTCTTTTACCAGTTGTTTTCACGTTACTTAAGAATCGTGAATTTCCGGCTAATTCTTCGTTCCCCGTTAACCAGAACAAAATGGTAATTCCCGGCCGGCCAATCCGGTGGTATTTCCCGTTCGAATGTATTTGTGCCTTCGTTCAGGACCTGTTTTCCACTGTATAACAGCCGCCCGCCCATATCGATTATTTGAATAAACGATTCTTCCGCTCCGGATCCTGCCTGTATAAGGACTGACAGTTTTTCCCTGACCGGGTTAGGGGCTACCAGGATGGCTAATACATCGTTCCGGCCAATATACACTGCCCGCGTAGCCGAGTACTGGTCCTCTGCCGGTACCAAATTGCTTAGCTTAAGCCGGTAAAATGAACGGCCGGGAAACGGCGCCCTGTCATCAAACCGGTAAGTATTGATCTCCCCCTGACCATTATTTCCCTGTGCATTTACAAAACCGGCGGATGACCAGTTGATGCCATTGCTACTCTTTTCAATACTGAATCCTGCGATATTCTGTTCATTTGTCGTTGTCCATTTTAGTTGCACCTGTTCCCTGTTTATCACCGTGGCGTCAAAGGAGAGCAGTTGGGCGGAAAGCGGGAAATTATCCACCGGCACCCGGTAGTCCTCCACTTCCCCGTTGCGGTAATAACCGGTGGCATTATTAATGGTCATTCCGTTCGACTGGGAGGTAAGCCGGATCCTTAAAAAAGTAAACGACCCGTTTGTCAGCGGTGTGGGTGCCGATGGCCAGTACAGGAAAAAGCCCTGCACGGATGACATTGTGCTGACGGTTATGGGTGTAATCGCCTCGGCCGCGTCAAATATTCCGTTGGCATTGAAATCCAGCCAGGCAATTAGCGATGCATTTGCACCCGTATTATTATACACTCTTACATAAGCCAGGTAATTACCCATGGCCGGGTTAAAGATGGGAGTGTATAACAGGCCGTCATTGTCATCCGTACCGTCGCCGGTCGCATCTGCTGATGTGAACTTATTGAATTCTTCATCCCAGCCTGTGAGAAAATTCAGCCCGATGAAAAGAGCGGTATCCTTTTCATGCAGCGCCGGACTTAAAGGATCGGGATCATAGGAGGCGGGCGCATCCCCGAAATCGCTTTTAGGCCTGAACCCTGTTGCATCACCGCAATAGCCGGTCCAGTCCAGAACGGTGGGTCCCGTGATACGGGTCCTTGGACCGATCGTACCGTTCATATTGTAAACAGCCAGGGAATCATAGACCCAATAGCGGGTGTTATTCCAGGTGATGCCTGCCTGGCGCGGGGTCAGTCCGCCGGTATAATAGTTCTGGATGATCGCCTGCGTCTGCAGGTCATAGTGGGTAAACCTCCGTGCTGCGGCATTGGGTGATCCCGCGAAATCCACCAGCAGTCCGTCGGCGATCGTAAAGTCGTTCCAGTCATGCAGCGATGTACCGGAGCCGTTATCCGAAGGCGTGGCATATACCTGGCAGGCCTTGATGGGAGTGCCGCCGGGGACATCAAACTCGATCCGCCAGATAATCGTCTCCCGCCCCCCGTTATTCCCCGGTGTCAGGTTACCCTCCACCCCGAAATAAAGATCATTATCATAGAAAGCGCAACCGGCTGATTCCACACCCCGGCTAAACGTGGGTATCCCGAGGGTGTTGACATCCGGGACGATCACGCCCATGGTCTGCGTATCAAAATTGTATCGCTTGATGGTTTTATTCGTGGAGGGTGTAGCCGTAAAATCAATTACATAATAAAGGTTATGCTGAAGATGGTCATAGGCGATCCCGTTGATATACCGGGGAGAAGTTGCATCCTGGAATATCATCCTGGCCTGCCCGTTAGCCGTATTGATCAGAGATACCGTATTGGTGTCCGAGGTACCGATGACATAGGTGGGCTGCCCGGTGAACGGGCGGGAGGCGATAAAATAGTTGTTGGGAAATGTTCCTACCACGCAGGCTGTAAAGTCGGAGAGCCAGAAATCGCCCGACGTACCGCTGAGCGCCACCGTAACTGTTTTAACCGGTCCGGTGATCGTCACATTGAGCGTGGCCACCACTGAATTGGTGGCCGCGGCCGTCGCCGGCGCCTGTCCCTGCGCATTGGTTGTGCCGGAGCCGGTGATGGTGACGTTTCCCGTGGGCGGTCTTGTCATCACGATATTCAGCGGTGTAAGGATGGTGTTTACAGCCGTTACGTTCACCCGCTGGCTGTTATCGATATCATAGAGTGAGAACTGGAAGTTGTTGACCTCGTCATCGAAAGTGAACGTGATGTTTCCGCTACCGCTGTACTGCACATCGGCACCCGTACCGTAGGATCCGGCTTCCCCGGTATGCGTGGTATTCTCCCCCGTGGTTGTGATCGTAGCAGGAAAGGCTACCAACACCCGGTTGACACCGAGGGCAAAGGCCTGGGTCCGGCTCATGGCCGCTGTAACATACCCGGAATAGTTGCCGGTAGTAATAAGATAATCCAGATTATCCCAGTTGAGGTTGGCCGTATTGCTTCCCGGAAGGCATTGGGATGAAACGGGCGCGATCCCCGTAAGAAATAATACCAGTGAGAGAAAAATATGGGTGACCCGTATGTTTACTTCATGTAGCACTGTTTTCATAGGCGCACGGATTGGGTATACGAAAGGTACAAAGAGGGCAAAGGCCCTACAAGGTAGATTCGACAGGGAAATAAAAGTTTAACCGTTTCTCTAATTACCCGCCGGAAAGCAGAAAACTGAAACAGGTATTTTATCCGGAATTAATGGTATTTTCTTACCCTGCCTGAAATAAACAGCAGGTAAAATTACTAATAAGCCCGAGGGGAAGGATTATCCATTCCACCTGGTATTTCGGAGTTTCTTTTTTGCGACGGGCAGCAACCGGGAATCATTCGACTGAAAAGTACGCATACACTTACAAAAAACCCCGGTCCTCAGAACCGGGGTTACAGGAAAATCCTGTGGTAATAACCAGCTACCTATTTTATCGGCGGGGTCAGTATTTGACCAGTTTGAAAGTTTGGGTAAAATCACCGCATTCCGCTTTCAGGTAATACATACCTGAAGGCATGTTATCGAAGCCAAAGAGGGTATAGGCCCCGGACCCGGCCGTGGCGTTATAATCCTGCCTGCGCACCATCGCTCCCCCGGAATTATACATCGCCACTGAAATTTTCTGGTCGCGGGCCGTATTGTACTGCAGCACGATCATATCCCTGAACGGGTTGTTCAGCACCGATATCTTTGTCCGGGATGCGGTACGGATGAATACGACCGAAGAATAGGTGAAGCTCCCGTCGAGGTCGATCATCTTGAGCCGGTAATAATATTCCGATACACCGGTGCCGACCGGGTCCTGGTGTGTATACGTGATCGTCGTCGTGCTGTTGGCCGCCTGCCTGGTAGCTACCCGCTGATAGCTTATCCCGTCCGTTGATCGCTCGAGTTCGTAATGCGAAAGATCCTGTTCCTCCGTCACCACCCATTTCAATTCATTATAGCTACCCCGGTTCAACCCTGCGAAATCGACCAGTTTGGCCGGGAGGGTACCGCCGCTGTACAGGTCGCTTTGGAAAACACCTTTACCATGTGTGGCGGCGATCAGTTTGTTATCGGCCGATATCTGAAGGTCCATGACCAGGGTCGCATCCCAGAAACCGTTGTTGTAATCCACCCAGGTCTGGCCGCGGTCGGGGCTGACATATACGCCCAGATCGCAACCGGCATAAATGATCTTTGGGTTAACGGGGTCGATAGCGAGTGCATTAAAAGGAACGTCCGGCAATCCCGAACCGATGGCTGTCCATGTTGTGCCGCCATTACCCGTGACATAAATATGAGACGTACCAAATCCTCCCAACGCGATAAATACACTGTCATCATTGGTGGGGCTGATCAAGATATCCATTACGAAACGATCGGGCAACGTGCCTTTGATACTTGTAAATGGAGTATTTCCCGTTGTCGTCCTGAGGATATTGGGCTGTCCTGTTACATAGATCCTGTTATCGTCATTGTCATACTGTGCAAAAGGTGACGTGGAAACATATACTTTCCGTGCATTGGTGGGTGATACGGCCAGCGCGACCGCAGTTTTGTGAAGCGCCTCTATGTAATTGGTCGCCGTGGAATAGGCATCGTTGGTAAAACTTCCGCCTCCGTTGGTGCTGATATGCAGGTTATCGGATGCCAGGTAAACGGAATCGGAATTTGATTTTCCGAAAGCCAGGGGGGCGACAAATGCTGTTCTGGAATCCGCAACAAAGCCCCAATAACTCGTCACAGCACTGCCGGTACTGCCCCCGTTCGTAGAGCGATACACCTGCCGGGCGTCACGGCTTACCAGGATACGCTGTGAGTTGTTGGGATCGATCGCGCACGCGGTTCCATCTCCACCCGCCCAGCCGATCTGATTCCACTGGGTGCCATTGTAAATGACCTGGCCATTATCCTGGAGACCACCGGCCATTCTGTTGGGATCGGCTATATTCTTCGAAACCCCCAGTGAAGCATAAAACTGTGTTGCATTCAACCCCGTATTGATCACAGAAAAAGTTGAACCCCCGTTAACGCTTTTGTAAACTCCACCATCATTACATGCATATATAACACCGCGGTTATCGGGGTCAAACACAATATCATGATGATCTGCATGTACACCACTTACCGTTGTTCTGGCGGTTGTGGATACCCTGTAACGATACAACCCGACTCCTCCAAACATTATGGAGTCTGTTGCGAAAGGATTGATGGCCACTGTGTGTGCGAACCAGAACTGGTAAGAGCAATGGTTTGTTGTAGTAGTGCTTGTTGTCCCGCCAACAACCGACCAGGTGGCACCAAAATCACTGGACCGGTAAATTTCCCGGTTACTGTTTGCTGTGCTGGAGCTGATTCCAATGGATGCAAACAGGCTTGCTGATCCCACATTATCCAGCTTAATGGATCCTTCAAATGAAGATGGCAGCCCGGTGTTGATCTTAGTAAAGGTGGGAGAAGCATTATTGCCGTTTGTAGTCCTGTAAATCCCCTTGTTAAGGTTTACCATATTCCCAATACTGATAACGATCTGGTCGGTATTAGACGGGTTAATGGCAATATCCTTAACATATACCGCAGAATATATGTTGTTCCATGAACCCCCGTTATCGGTAGATCTGTACAGTCCGTCTGTCGCGCAGGCATAGATGGTATTGCTGTTTGTTGGATCAAATGCCATCGACTGAATGGCAAACATTTGAGACGTGTTTTTTACCAGCACCTGCGACCAGGTTGAGCCGCCATCACTGCTTTTAATAACACCAATCCCATAAGTTCCTCGTGTTTTCCATACATTAAATCCCAGGTTGGATGTATCCACACGGTACACTTCCCCCGTTCCTGCATATATAACATTTGAGTTAGACGGGTCAATTAAGATAGAGGAAACACCTAAAACAGGCAGGTTGGTAGTTACTGGCGTCCAGCTGGACCCCCCGTTTGTGGATTTCCAGATTCCTCCGCTCGCAGATCCCGCCCAAAGATTACTGGAATTATTCGGATCGATCGCCAGACACACTACCCTCCCGCCGATCCTTGACCCGCCATTAAATGACTGTCCAAGCGAGGTCCATGTCGCTGCTTCAATGCGGGGCATATCTTTTATACGCTGTTGACGTAGTCTCACAGCCTGTTGCCATCCCCGGATGTACTTTTCTGAAAGGTTATTGGGTTCGGGGTAGGCCTTTGACTGGAACCACATTGTCAGTTGCTTATCGGCACCATACTCTTCTTTTTCCTCCTTTTCATCACTGGTGCTTTTCCCCGGGAGTACGGCATCCACGTTCTTTGGACGCAATGTAAATAAAAGACATCCGGCTATGGCAATGGCCATAGTGATGCCATAAAGGTTGGTAAGCGGTTTTTTCATGAGATTGGATTTGGATATTGGTTATTACAGTAAACTGGTTATTTCTCTATAATCATTTTCTTGCTAATTATTTCGTTATTGATTATCACGCGCACCATGTAAACGCCCGCGGGCCATTCGCCTTTTACCGGCAGGGGCACTTCATTGCGGCCATTATTCAATTCGACGGATTGCGCAAAGATTCTTTTCCCGTTCTCCGTAAAAAGCTGCAGTTGCGCCAGGGTACGTTCATTGCTTTCAATGCTGATCACCGTGCTGTGCTTTGCCGGGTTGGGTTTGATGGTCATCATGTCGTCCGGTTTCAGGCGGGTGACCACCCGGGTTTCGCTAAACTTATAACTGCCGTTAACACCGATCAGTTTCAACCGGTAGTACGTTTTCCCGTAGTGGGGATTCCGGTCTGTATAATTGTACTGGTGTTCGCCGGCCTGCCCGCTGGAGGGGATAACAGTCATATATTCCCAGTTAACAGCATCCCGGCTTTTTTGTACTTCATAGCCTGTAAACCCGGCCTCTTCAATAACCGTCCAGTTAAGCAGGCAGTAACTGTTGCTCACCATGGCGGCGGTGAATGACAGATTATTTACGGACAGGGGATAATCATCCACGTTCACTTCATAATCTTCCACCTCCCCATTGCTGAAATAACCGGTGGCATCCGCCGCGGTCATTGCGCCGGAGGTGATACGCACACGCATGTAGGTAGATTGACCGTTGAGCAGCGGTGTGGTAAGATTGGGCCAGTAGAGCCAGTACAACTGGTTATTGGTACCGGTTGGCACCGATTGCGCGGTGACCGCCTCGCTCGCATCAAACACCCCGTTGGCGTTATAATCCAGCCAGGCGATCAGGGTCGCCGTGGAGCCGCTGTTATTGGTAACATAGGTATGTGCCAGGTAATCTCCGGACCCCTGTGGTAAAAAATTCAGATAGGGAGTTCCGTCATCCGTATCATCCGTACCAGAAACACCTTTCTTGACCCACTCCCTGTCCCAGGTGGCTCCCAGCCGGATCGCTTCAGACCGTTCATGAACAGCTGGTTTCAAGGCTTCAGGATCATAGGATGCCGGCGCGTCGCCGAAGTCGCATTTCGGACGGAAGGGATCGGAGGCGTCGCCCGCATTACCCGCCCAGGCGGGAGGCACAGGATCGCCGGGAACATTTACCACCACCGCATCCTGGGGGTTGCTGATAACGCCATTACTATAGGCCCATACAGAATCAAAGATCATGTACATGTTTCCGTTCCAGCTCATACCCGCCTGCCCGGAATATCTTTTTGCAGGATCCGGGTTCATGTATTTAGTGGCCGCCCCCGTCATAAAATCGAAATGCGTGAAAGAACTGTTCGGATAAGTGGGCGTACCGGTCCGTGCGGAATTATAATTGATCAGCACACCATCTTTTACCAGAAGATCCGCGTAGTCATGAAGTGCCGCGCCGCCGCCGTAACAATCGGTGGCAAATACCTGGTATGCGGTGTTGGTCGACAGGTCAACGCACCAGACCGTGGACTCGCGGATAATAGATGTACTTTGTCCGCCCTCTATTCCCAGGTATAGTTTACCATTATAAAAAGCCGCGGCTGCCGACTCAACACCATAATTGAATGTCGGTATTCCGAGGGTGGTGCCGATATCGGCTATTACAGTGGAATAAGATTCAGTGTTGAAATCATATTTTTTTAATTCCTTGTTTGCTGAATTCGCACTTACATTTTCTGAAATGTAATACAGTATCTTGTTTTGAGGGTCATACGCATAGGAGTTCATATAGGTTTTGCTGGCATCCGTGAACTGCCACCAGCACCTGCCCGTGGCGGGATCCATCATATAACCTGAGTTGTTATCCGGTGTGACTAAAAAATAATCGGGCTGGTTTTCCACATTTCCCTGCCAGGGCTGGTTATTAAAACCCTGGTGCCAGTTCGTGGGAAAACTGCCGGTCACGCAGGCATTGATGTCCGACAGCCAGTAATTGGCGGGATTCTCTGTTCCGCCGCTTCCGCAGGAGGTCGTACAGGTTGCCGTATTACTAACCGTTAATGTTACCGAAGTTACAGGACCGGCTATATCTACATTTACCGTTCCGTCTGTTGAGGTATTCGCCACGGTCGTATTGGCTGCATCTACCCTGGCCGTGGTGGTCCCGTTATTCGTAAAAGTAAGTATCGTACCACTTACACTGGAAAGGGTAATGTTTCTGGCCGTAGCTCCATCCACCGCACCAAACTGAATTCGCTGGGAACGGTCGACATCATAAATTGAAAATTGAAGGTTTTGAACCGCAGATGCGAATGTAATCGTTATTGTTCCATTTCCTGTATACTGTACATCGTTACCTGTTCCATAGCTTCCACTTTCAGCGGTATGCAGGCCATTTTCCGCTGTTATAGTGCCGCCGGTTCCCGGGTTAACCAACGTATTTACACTTGTAGTTATAGTAACCCAGGTTGTGCCTATTCCAAAACGCTGGCTCATTTCCCTGGTATCGGAGATATAAGATGAATAGGGATTTGACCCCCCGCTATTGAAATAATAATCCAGGTAATCCCAGTTCAGTTGCGCCTGGGTGTACCCGCCCCCGCATTGCGCGGAAAGTTCGGCGGTGAGTGAGAAGATACAAACTGCCGTAATCAACAGCAGGTTGCAAAATTTTTTCATAGACCAGATTTTGGACTTCGGTTCTTTAAAAGGATGTTGGACTATACACGTTCGCCACTATATCAATACAACCCGTTTTTCGCAGACGTACTGATATTCCCGAACACTAAAATCAGCGTTTTTACTTAGAAATACAACTGCCTCGTATTCTTTCATCCGTAATCGGGTATTTATACAACAAGGCTTGGTAATTCCTGCTCTGACCTATCGTGTTTTTACGAAATGACCCCGTACCGACCGGCAGGAATTCACTAATTTTACCAATAATAATTACTATTCATGACAGCCCCCAAACCCGTCATCGGCATTTCCTGCGGCGACCTCAACGGCATCGGTATCGAACTGATCATTAAAACCTTTTCCGATCACCGTATCCTGGACCACTGCACGCCTGTGCTATTCGCCAATAACAAGGTGATCAATTTTTACCGGAAATCGGTGCCGGAACTCAACCTGAATTACCAGAACATCAAGGAATTCAACCGGATCAACCCCAAACAGGTTAACCTGTTCAACTGCTGGGAAGAGGAAGTGGCGGTTACCCCGGGCCAACTGACCGATACCGGGGGCAAATACGGGATCCTTTCCCTCCAAACCGCCGTCGCCGCTCTCAAGCAAAAACATATCGACGGACTGGTCACCGCCCCTATTCATAAAAAGAATATACAGTCGGCCGAATTCAGTTTCACCGGTCATACCCCCTACCTGAAAAGCATTTTCGGAGTCAATGATGTAGTGATGATGCTTTGTTCCGGACCGCTTCGCGTGGCGCTGGTCACCGAACATATCCCGGTGAGCGGTATCGCACAAGAAATTAACAAAGAAAAACTGTCCAGTAAACTGTCCCTGATCAACCAGAGCCTGCAAAAGGACTTCGGGATCGACAAACCCCGGATCGCGGTGCTGGGACTGAACCCTCACGCGGGAGATGAAGGACTGATCGGCACGGAAGAAGAAAGTATCATCAAACCGGCCATCAAAGATGCCAAGAATAACAACTTACTGGTCGTGGGACCTTACAGCGCCGATGCCTTTTTTGCCCGCCGCAGTTACGAGCGCTTCGATGCCGTTCTGGCCATGTACCACGACCAGGGGCTGATCCCTTTCAAAACACTGGCCTCCGGCGACGGATTCAATTTCACGGCGGGTCTTCCTGCGGTAAGGACCTCACCCGACCACGGAGTGGCTTTTGATATCGCCGGAAAGAATAAAGCGGACAACGCTTCTTTTATGACAGCGCTCTTTGAATGCATTGACATCATAAACAACCGGAAAGCGTACGAAGAGAACCGGCAGAACCCGTTGAAAAAAATGACTCCGGCCATCCTGGCCAACGCGAAGGATGAGGCAATCGATGAGTAACGGTTACTGAAAGACGGAATCGGGTACGCCCTTGTTGATGACATAACCCGAATAGCTGATCTCCACCTTTCCTTTTTGAGGCCCTGTTTTTTCCTTTTTATCCCCACCGGCTCCATTGTCATAATCGATAGAGATCCCTTTCGGGAGCTTATAGTCCCTCGTATTGAAAGTCAGCTCCACTTTATCCGGTAACCCATAGGATGCATAATTCTTATAGTGCATCACCAGTTCATAGGTGCCGCTCTCCCGGGTGCTGATCACCGACCGGAGCACCAGCAGCCGCTGTTCATCAATATATAATGTGGCGCGGGTGATATTTTCCTCATCACTGAGCGGAAAGATCTTGACCACCCGGCAATCCGTCCCGTTCACCTTTTCCGTACCCGAGGCCATCGCCTCGTAATTTTTCAGTCCCAGCACATTGTTCATATTGATGTTCACCGAACCCCTGGGAATAAAAGAAACTCCCTTTTCATTCCTTACCCGGAGCTGATCGGGCTTTTTGTAATACACTTTAACCCTGGCTACCGGCGCTTTGATAAAAATCACATTCGTTTTCAGTTTACCATCCGCCGTATAATCATTCACTTTATCGTATTTCTCCTTAACCTGCTGCAAAAGGGGTCTTACATCCTGTGCATTCCCTGTAAAAAAACAAAGCGTCAACACGATACTTATAAACCTTATCTTTTTCATACTACCCTTTAACTTAGAATGTCTTTCCTGTTAAAATAGCCGATGGCGATCCCGGTAAACAAAACAATATAGCCGAGCAGGATCCCGCCGCTGCGGACCAGTGCCCAGGGGTTCTCCACCGAACCATCGATTGTAACCCCTTCGGCATTTTTTTCCACGTAAAAAAAACCTTTCCACCCCAGCATATGCGAGGTAAACGACCAGGGATTCACCGTTTCCTCGAACAGGGGCACTTTCAGCTGCTGGATGATGGTGAATACGATCACCACGCAAACCGTGGCTACGATGGGACCCAGTGAGTTTTCAGCAAATGCGGAGAACATCAGTGCCATGGCCGCGATCGTGGTCAGCGCGAGCGCCGCAAATACAAAAGCGGCAAAGAACCGCCACAATACATCATACCCGTTCATCAGGTGCATGTCATTTTCGCGGAACACCACCAGGTCACCTTTCCCGAACAGCAATATGCTGCCCAGCAGGGCGAACAGGGCCATCCAGGCCAGCAGCATCACCACGTAAATGGTGCTGGCCAGGAATTTCGACAGCACCAGCTGGGTACGTGTCACCGGTTTGCTGGCGATGAGCCGTAATGTACCCAATCCCGCCTCACCCGAAAGCATATCCCCCGCGATAAGGGCCACGAGAAGCGGCACATGTATCAGTATCATATGAAGCACCGCCACGCAAACAAAATACCCGTTCGACATACGTTCATAGGGGATCTCAAATGTATCGGACTGGCTGTCGGTGTAGAGCTGAATGAAATCCTTTCCGTTCACCCTGAGCGCCAGCTGTACGAGGAGCACGATAATGGCGATGGCCCCAAAAGCGATATAGGTACGGGGACGCCTGAATATCTTGAACAGTTCAATTTGCAGTAATTGAATAAACATGCATTAATCTCCCCTTGTTTGCGATAAGAAATATTCTTCCAGCGTGTTTACGGAACGAAGACCCGATACGGCGATCCCTTTCTGCACCAGTTGCCTGTTCAGTTCGGGTATCCTGTCTTTTTGGAGTTCCAGTGTGAAGCGATGCCCGGATTGTCCCTTTTTAAAGGCGCTCCACCCGGGGTCGCTGAAAAAATCCAGCGCCATCTTCATGTCTTCTGTGATCAACTCGACGACCGTCCGTTCCGGGTTCAGCAGTTCATTCATTTTACCTTCCGCTAATTTCCGGCCCTTGTGAATGAGGAGCAGGTCATCAGCCACCATTTCCATTTCACTGAGCAGGTGAGAGGAAACGAGCATGGTTTTCCCTTCTTCCCGGCTCAGGTGCAGGATCATCCGGCGCATATCGGCGATTCCCTGGGGATCGAGTCCGTTGGTCGGTTCGTCGAGAATGATCAGCGAGGGCTGATGAATCAGGGCGCAGGCAAGTCCCAGGCGCTGCTTCATCCCCTGTGAATACGTCCTGACCTTACTGTTTGCCCGTTCCGACAGTCCGACCATCTCCAACTGATCCATCATCTGCCGGCGGGTAACCCTCACCCCGCTTAGCCTGGCAAACAGGCTGAGGTTCTCCAGAGCGGTGAGATATTTATAGAGATCGGGTTTTTCAATGATGGCGCCGGTCTGGCGAAGGATCTCCTTCCTTTTCTTCTTCAGATCCATTCCGAAGATCTCTATCCGACCCGAATCGGGTTTGATCAGGGTGAGCAGCATCCGGATGGTTGTGGATTTACCCGCACCGTTCTGGCCCAGGAACCCGTACACCCTTCCTGCTTCAACGGAAAATGAAAGATCATCCACCGCCTTTACTTCGCCAAAATCCTTAGTGAGGTTTGATACCTGTATGACCGTCTGCATTACTGGTTATTAACGAATAAAAGTAGGAAACGTTCAAATCAGGGATATCCTTCAAATCCTGATTTATAAAATATTTTTGAGTATTCACTTGCATTTTCACTCCCCGGGCAGTAGGTTTGTTTACTATTCGGAAAACCACATATACCCTCGTAAAACTACGTAATTGATCCGTACCGGGCCTTCTTCCAAACTGTGATCATGTCGCGGGGCAGGGAATAGAATACCAGTTGCATTTTAATTCCGTAATAACATCCAATATTTCTGTGGGTAACTGAACCCGTCCTCCTGAGCGCGGACCCAACCCAAAGAAATGATCAAAACGGCTGCATTATTATTAGTCATTGCGTTACGGCTGATCTACCAGCCATCGGAAGGGCAGCAGGTACTGGCCCCTTTTTCCGGTCCGCAGGCAAAAATGACGGGTATTGCAGAACCGGCCGCACTCATCAGTTTTAACGGTACAATCTGGAAAAACAAGGTGATCCTGGAATGGATCGTCAGTGAAAACGAAATGGCTTACCAGTTTGAAGTGGAAAAAAGCACCGACGGAAAAATTTTTCAAACCACCGCCTTTGTCTTTGGTACCGACCGGCCGCAAACCGGGCAATACCGTTTTACAGAAAAAGCCGTTTCCCGGACACTCATGTACAGGGTTAAGATGATCAGCAAGAACCAAAAAACCGATTATTCACCGGTCATAACCATACACAACTACTCTTAAAAGATCAATCCATGAAAAAAAGTACCCGTAAACTACTTCGCGAAGAATATAACCGTCTTAAAAAAGTGATCGAGAAAATGATCAACCCGAAACGGGTTCCCGCCACTCCGCAGCTGGTATGGCAGCCCGTTCGGCCAAAAAAATACTGAAGATGCCGGTTTCCGGAATTTTTTCATACACATAGAGCACCAATAGAGTCAGGCCCTTTTTCCAAAGGGCCTCTCTTTTTTTAAAACCCCCGGGTAACCGGCAATTTCAGCACCATCATAATCATCGCGCACACCGGCATCAAAAAGGCGGATAATCCCCATGCTTCCCATTTTGTCAGCAAGGAATGGTACTCATTCCAGTTGAATTTCTCACTCACTTCCGGGCTGGTGAAATTGTAAATTTTTCTCTGCAGTGGTACCAGTTGCCACCCAAAGACAATTCCGGAAAGGGAAAACAACACAAGTGACCAGAATATCCACCCGGTGCCCAGCAGGGCTGTATTGGTATAAAGGGCAGCGCCGATACCTCCGGCCGTTATGATAATCACACCGGGAACCGTAAACCATTTGTCGCTGTTGATGATGGTTTTCATGGTAAAGTGGATGATCCCGGGATCTTTCGTCTGATCCGCCTGTTTCATCCAGAAAAGTCCGGTTAAGATATTTCCTAAAAAAACGATGACCGCTATTATATGAACCAGTTTTATCAGCAGGTAGGGAGTCATAATTATTATTTTTTGGCCCCCAGATAGGATTGCAGGTCCGCCACATACTTCTCAAATGCCCTGACTCCGGCTTTGGTTATCCGGCAGATGGTTTGCGGATAATTGTCCTTGAACTGTTTGGATACGTCAATATACCCGGCTTCTTTCAGTTTTTGAATCTGAACGCTGAGATTACCCGCGGTGGCATTGGTCTTTTCACGGAGAAAAGTGAACTCCGCTTCCCGGACGCCTATCAGGAGCGACATCACCGCCAGGCGGAGCTGCGAATGCAATATGGGATCCAGGTCTTTAAACATCTGCCGCCGCCAGTTCTTTTTTTGCTTTCCGGTATTCTTTTTCCATGATGATGCCGGGTATCAGCCACGCGGCAACGGCGGCATGGGCGGTCAGCAGGAGATCGAGTTTCACAGGGGTGAATAAAGCCGCTACACAACAGGCCCAGCAAAGCAACCCGCCCCATACCATGGGTCTGAATTTACAGGCGGTGCCCGTCACAAAAGTGGGAATACCATACAAAAGCAGGAAAAAAGAAGATACATACTCCATAAAATGAAACTTCACGCCCGCCCGGCCGTCAGACAGGGTTTCCCTGTAATCCGCCATCAGGGGGCGAAGGTCTGCATAGATCATGTTAACAATAAGGATCATGAGGAAAATGCTGATCCCGAAAGCCAGCCAAACATAATCCATGTAGATCTCATCATAGGTTCTTACTTTTCTTTTTTTCTTTTCCCGGATGGTGATGATCACCTGGGGTATTACCGCCACCAGGGTCAGCAGGAAGATATCAAACGGCAGCCGGTAATTGAAATGAATCTCTGATAACTTCACCAGTGCGCAAATGGCCACCACGGCGCCCCACATCATGGCGGCAATACCGGTGTCATGATAGGCGTTTTTTGCCTGGTGGATCATTTTCGCGATGAGATCCAGGCTTTCTTTTTCCGTCAACGCTTTTTCCGTTGTGCTCATAAAAAAGGATTTAAAAATTTGAATCCCGATCCTGCAAAAGGGCGCCAAAGGCACCCGTTATCTCCGGTATGAACAACTATTTCAACTGTGAAAGAAAATAATTCACCTGTCCCCTGCCCCACTGCGGATCAATGCTGCTGGCCGGGCGGATGGTCATGAAAAGCTCATTCGCCTTTTCGAAAAGTTTTTTCGCCTCCTCTTTACTTCCGCCGTATTGTTCGGGGGTATAATATTTATCCTGGCCCTCCAGGATGTAAACCCGGGGATTGTTCTCATTGAGCGTTTTGGCTTTTTCCAGCGCCTCTGTGGCCCTGGCCCCTTCGGTCATATATCGCGACATCGGGTTACCCATCATGCGAAGGCTGTAGATCATTTTTTTGACACACCAGATCTCGGAGTTTTCCTCTTTCAGTGCGGCGGCGGCCTTGTCGATCAGTTGTTCGGCCTTGTCGGCAAAGGGGTCGGATATCCCGCTGTTGTCGCCCATGCTGCCGTCCATGGGCATGGAACTGTAACCGGCCATTACCTGGGCGAATGCGGCATAATAATAGGGCAGCCAAATCGTCTTCTCCGCCTCACCGATTCGTTCAAAGGCATTGGCCAGCTCTTTCCAGGAATCCGCATTGTTATTGGAGTCCACCTGAGCCACCCGGGGCTCCATGGCCCGGATGTATTTTTCACTTTGGGCCCCTGCCATGATCACCAGCAGTGTGGATACCAGGGCCAAAACTGTCTTTTTCATTTTACTCGATTTTATTTTTAAAATTTAAAGCGCGTTATTGATGATCTCATCGGACCGGTCGACCCCGAAACTGATAAAGGCCCCGATGAAAACGAACATCCTGGATGTAGGTACGATCGCCTGTTTTCGCAGGCCATTATACGAGTACTGGTATCCGTAAGTTTGCTTCAGGTTGAAGATATTACTAACCTGCAACACATACACTCCGTATGATTTTGGATTGGTCTTCCCGATAAAAGGCAGATAATTGACCGCGAAACTCACGTTGTGGTAGGAAGGGATGGTTCCCCTGTCGGTAAATTTAAATTGTGACCCATCCAGCCGAATATTATAATACGGTCTTCCGCTGGCGAAATTGTAGGCCGCGTTCAGGTTCATTTTCCATTTTTGCACGAATTTCTTGGTTACCACCGAGGCCGTATGTTTCGCCGCGAAATTGGGCGTGATGGCATAGGGGAAGTTCAGGAAATCCCTCTTGGTATCCAGGAAGGAATAAGAGATCCAGTAATCAAAGTTTTTGATCGTTTTCTTATCCCGCCAGAACAATTCAATCCCCCTGGCGTCACCGTATCCCTCATTGCTGACGGCGGCCTCGGTGAAACCACTCATTCCTGTTTTCACAAGTCCTTTGTATTTTTTATAAAACGCCTCCAGCCGGAGCGATTGCTGGTTCAGCACCTTCTGGTACTGGAGTATATAGTGAGACGCCTTCATAAAATCCAGGGCATTCGGCGAAGGCAGGTATCTTCTTTCCGGATTCTGGTAAAAGATCCCGTAAGCCACCGAGGCCTGGCTTCCTTTACCGAGTTTATACGCTACGGAAGCCCGGGGGGCGATATTGGTTTTATCCAGGAAAGCGGAATGTTCGAAACGGAGACCGGCTTTCACCGCGAGATCATTGGTGGCATATACATCTCCCTCTGCGAACAATGATTGGATATCCTCATTCAGCCGGGAGGAATAGCGCTGTCCGTTGTAAGCCGTGTATACCGACCGGTCCCGGCTGAGATTATACTCCGCGCCGAAACGGAATGCGCTCAACCCTTTCCATTTTTTTTCCAGTACGGTCTTGGCATTAAGATAGTTGCCCCGGTTGTCGAGTGAGAAATCTTTGAACTCCAACCCGGTCAGCAGTACCTCTTTTTCATCATTATCCTGCATGGATGAATGAATGTCATCTTTATTGTTGGTATAGGAAACGCCGATCATGATCCGCCACCGGTTGGAAAGATTTTCCTTCCAGGAAAGATTGTGGTAATGATTACGGTTGCTGATGGCAAACCGATCCAGGTAACCCAGCGAATCCAGGCTCGGCACGGTAAACGCCAACCGGTTGCTGCTGAAATACCCGTAATACTTCAGCATCCCCGTTTTGGAGGTTTTGATACGGAAGTTGCCATCCAGGTTATGATACACCGGCACTTTGGAAAAATCCTGCCGTTGTTTGATCAGGGCGAACGCGAGACGAAGGTCCGTATACCCGTAGTTAAGACCCCAGGAGGAGTTTTTATTCTTCGACAATTGCTGAAATCCGGCATTGACGCCAATTACGGTAATCCCGAGATTGGCGGATGAACGTTCCGGCAAATCGATCGATTCCAGGATCAGGGCCGATGAAAGCGCTTGTCCGTAAAGAGCGGAATACCCGCCCGTGCTGAAAACAGTGCCTTTGAACAGGAAAGGGGAAAAGCGGCTGAACTGGGCGATATTGGGCACGCTGCTGTAGAAGAAATTATTGACCAGCGTACCGTCAATAAAGGTTTTGGTTTCGGCGGCTGTTCCTCCGCGTACATATAATCCTTCGCTTTCACCCACCTGTTGGGTGCCCGGCAAGGTTTTGAGAGCGCCGGTTATATCGCCATTGGCACTCGCAGTGGTAACAATATCGATCGGGTCCAGTACGGCCGCGGCGCGCTTGCGGTCGCTGGCCTCAAAAGAACCCGCTGAAAGTACAACAGCCGTCAGTTCGGTCACTTCCGGTTTTAAGATCATATCCACCGTCAGCGTTCCTGATTCCAGTTTGACAGGTTGTTCGATCGTTTTGTACCCGATACTCGAGAACAGCAGCAGTTGCGGTCCCTTCTCCGTTGTTTTGAAACTGTACTTCCCGGCCGAATCGGAAGTGGCCCCGTCATAACTATCCTTTATTGTGATGCTGACTCCTGAAAGAGGTGTATTCTTATTATCGCGAATCACACCTTTGACCGTTACCTGTCCCGCCGTTTGCTGGGCCAGGGCAACCCCCATCAAACACAAACAAACTTGTATCACCGGTTTCATAAAAAGCTGGTTTGAATAACAAACATAAAGTAGTTTATAATATAAACCAAATTAATTTTAAAAAAGTCCCGCGGGGCGGGACTCGTTAAGCAATTAGTTCTCTATATTATTGTTTTACAATTTTTTGTTGTACAGAAACTCCTTCACAATTTACCTGTATGATATATACTCCCGGGGCCATGGTGCTGATGTTAAGGGTTTCCGTCTGCCCGCTGCTGGCAGTTTGGATCCTTTTGACCCGCTGCCCGTTTATGTTGAACAATTCGTACACAACCGGTTTGTTCTGCCATCCGGACGGGATGGTTACGCGCAGTTCGCTGCTGGCGGGATTCGGGTAGGTCAGGATATTGATTGAGTTGGCTTTTTGCTTGCCGAGCCTGATGATCCTGGTTTCGGAGTATTCGAATTTGCCATCGATATCCACGGAACGCAGCCTGTAAAAAACAACCGGGGCGGTGGTGGTCGCCAGGTTGTCGGAAAACAGGTAATCGGTTTTATCCGTGGCATTTCCATAAGCAAACATGATCCCTGCTTCCTGGAAATTGGTTCCATCCAGGCTTTTTTCAATTACGAAATGACTGACATTGATCTCGGAGGCGGTGGTCCATTTCAGGTCAGCTTTGTTACTATTCAGCGTGGCTGTAAAAGAGGCGAGTTTAACAGGAAGGGTGTTCATCGGCTGGCTGTACGTGAAATTCTTGAACCAGACGGAGTACATCCTGTTTGCGTTAGCGGCGGACGAGGTGGTCGTGGCGCCAAACCGGATGGTAATAATATTTGTATTCTGGTAATAATGGGTGGTCATGAGTTGCGTAGCGGAAGTATCAATACCGTTAAAATCGGTTAAGGTACCCAGGAACTGCTGGCCGGTAAGACCGGGCTGGTTCAAAATCCCGGTTACCGGGATGATCGTCAGCGGCGAGTTGCTTTCAATGGTGGAGGAAACGCTGCCATAAAAAGCATCCCACTCCCGCAGGCTGCTGTTATTACCGTCGATATCCAGGCCCGTTACATAAGCTTCCGAGATATTAGCCGGGTTGGTTGTGTTGCTGTTCACAAACTGGAATTCGAATTCCACCCACCAGGTGATCGCACTGCCCACATTGCCGTTGCCGTACTGGATCCGGGGTTGGAAGGCTTTGCTGAAACCCTGGTTGCTGATATCAATATTCGAGATGGAAACGGAAGATGAGGAACGTCCGTTGATCTTCACCAGGGCATCCATGGTCGTGTTCACGTTCGGGAAACGGTACACTGCACCATCGGCTCCGGCAGAACCGGAAACAAGCGATCCGTTCTCAAAAATAAGGTCAGTTGACTGGGACCAAGCCGCCATGCCGCTTAAAGCGGTAAAAAGGACCAGCAATGCAGCACGCACAGGGTTTTGTTTGCCGGGTACAGATGTTCTCATCGTTTTCAAATTGTCGTTACGGGTAAAAGATTCTTTTCGTTGAACTAAACCCCGAACTCAATGAAAACCGACTTACAGAAGGTGAAACAGACCGGGAGGAAATCTCCCATTGAAGGATTCGTTTGTTTCATGGTCGGATTACGTTGCTTTCGTAGGATTCGTTCGATTCGGAGACAAACATAATACTAGGGTTTTTTACTTGCAAGCTTTTCGCGAATTTTTTCGCAAGATTTTCCGTAATTTCTGTAGTAGAATTACGATAACAATTGGTTTTCAGGCATGTTGTTATTAATTCCGTATTAATAAATGGGAGATTTACGTATGTGGTTTACTAAAATTATAGTGGTTCAGAAAGTAAAAATCTTTTTTTCCAAATCGGCGAGCGGATTATTTAACCAGGAAATATATGATTACAGTCCCTGGTGGCATTAAAGAAGTATGAAATATTCTACCTGATCAGCACCCAGGCAGCCCATTTATAGGGCTTTTTCCTGTACTTGTTTTTCATGACCATTTGGGCGTTATGAAAAGCCATTTCAATGGTTTCCTTTGAAAATAAGTTTTTATAAAACTCAAGCATGAATTCAGACGTTTCTGAGTCGGGCACTTTCCAAAGGCTCATTACAAGGTGATCCACCCCTGCAATCTTAAAAGCCCTTTGTAATCCGTATACCCCCTCACTCCCGTTGATATCACCAAGTCCTGTTTCACAGGCGGATAATACGGCAAGCTTGGTATCGGGGAGATATATGTTGGACACTTCAAAGGCCGTTAAGATTCCATCCTCCACCCCATTAACCGGTTTACCTTTCCAGGCATTGTTGGCCCCGGCTAATGCCAGTCCGGAGCGGAATAAGGGATCATCCGACTGTCTGAATACAGTGCCGCCCAGTAAATTATCCTTCTTGTTCTTTTTCGGATCCGGAAAAAAGAAACCATGTGTTGCTATGTGCAGAACGGCTGGAGCATTGGTTCCGTTCAATGATTTATATGCTTCTTCAGTAGCTTCAAGACCCCGAAAATTCGTTACACGGAACTTTTTTTTACTACCCAATAACTCTATCGTAGTAATTTCCTTTTCGGTACCCTCCAAATAGCGGAACTCCGGAAACGCATCTCTTGACAGATCATCGGGAAGAGACCGGCTTGCCCAATCATGCGGATCGTCTTTTTTCGCAACGCTTGCCATACTGGAAGAATCAGCATCATACTGGATTCCGCCAAAAAATACCATCCTGTCCGATCCCGAAACTGTATAATCCCGGCGATCCGCTACCGATGCGGTTGAATTTAATTGCACCAGCCTGTATTTATCCGACACTAGTTCCCCGGATTCCGACACCAGGCCCGAAAATGCCACTTTATGAAGAGAGCCCGAAGGAGCAAAGTAAATTGTATGCACACCCGAAAGCTTACCTGTAATGGGTTTCCAGATCAGATCAAATAATGTAGCCGCACCGCTTTCCATCTTCCCTCCGGAATAAATATAATTTATCTGATGCTCCCCTGCACCCGATGAATTTGTCCGGATCAGCATGTCAAGCTGGCGCTGCTCAAAAAGGCGTATTACATCTGGTTCCGGTTTATCTCTGGTTGTTAGCAGGGCAATATAATACGTGCTGTCCGTCCAACGATTACCATTAAAATATTGAAACGATACGAACTCCAAAGCCGCCTCGCCGGTTTCCAGCTTATTGCTTACTTCTATAGAGGTAAGCGGCAATGTTCGGGTCATTGACTGACGACCGGAAAGTGACCTGACCATCTCCTTTTCATAAGTATCGGCCCTCTCTTCCAGCAATACAAGATCGGCCGGTCTTTTAGCCACCGGCAACGAATATATGAATGCGATCTTCTCCCTGAGGTTGATCCACTCATTGTACTTGTCAATAACCGCGGTATCCGGGGTATTGTAAACCGCCTGTCGCATTTGTCTTGCATAGTTTAACAGAATATTCCTCCATGAAAGCGCAAGGTCAAAAAAGTGTCGCCCGTCGGCATACCCGGATCGGGAAATGCAAATGGAAAATATGGCGTCCGTTATAAGCCGGGTTTGATTTAAATAGGATAACCTTTCCTTATCCGAAGTCACAAGAAAAACCCTTTCCAATAAATTCTTTTGAGCATTCAGGGCTGTATCATACAACCTGATTGCCCTGTCCGGCTCTTCGTTGCCTGCGCAGAGATTGGCCATGCTCGTATAAACAGCAATGCAATCCGGGTGATCGGGGCTAAAAGTGAATTCAAATATTTTTTTCGCCTCTTCAAGAAAATTCATCGCTTTTACTGCTTGCCCCATCCGCTGGTGCAGATTCCCCAGGTCATAGCAGATGTACCCGTAACTTACATGATTGATCCCTGTTGTACGCTCCACAATTTCCCTGGCCTCCAGTAAATATTTTTCAGCATCTCCGAACCTGCCCACTTCAGAGCATAAGGATGCCAAAGCCTGGTTAAGATTTGCATAATCCGGATGATATTTCCCATTAGAGCTTTCAATAATTCTCCTGGCTTCAAGAAAGGAATTTTCTGAATCGAGGTACCTGCCCCTCAGCATATAAAGGAACCCCAGGCTCTGATTCAGGCTGGCAAAGTCCGGGTGATTGCTCCCCCCCGTTGATTGCAGCAAATCCCGGGCCCTGAGGAGTAACTGTTCCGCTTTATCATATTTTGCAATATCCGCATACAGGTTGGCCAGGTTGATCAGTAACCCGGCATATTCCCTGTCCAACTCATTTCTTTGTTCCCATATAACTTTAGTCAGAAGGAACAACGGCTCTGATTTCTCAAACTGACCCAGTTTTCTGTATAAGGTCGCCAGATTCATGCTGCAAAATGCATACTCCCTGCTGTCTTTTCCTGCCGAAGCTGCATTTGCCCTTTGTGCTTCAAGAAAATATTGTTCAGACAAATTAAATTGTCCAATATCCATGTAAAGTAAGCCCAGGGTATTACAGGTAATCGCATAATCCCGGTTATCCTTTCCAAAAATATTTTCCCTTATTTTTTTTGCACTCAGATAAAACTTTTCAGCCTTATCAAAGTCACCAAGCGCTGAATAGATCATGCCGAGATTATGGCAACTGGTGGCATAAAATGGATGATTAGAAGTAAGAGTTCGTTCCGCTACTTTAATCGCTTCCTCACTAAACACTGCCGCCTGATCAAAACGGCCCATTCTCCAATAAATACCGGCAATCGTATTGGCCATTCTGCCATGATTTTGAGTCCAGAAAGAATCCTCCCTCAAAATCGTGTTCGCCTTTATATAAAATTCGAGAGCTGCTTCTTCTTTTTTTTGTGATTGAAATATTTTGGCAGAGTCCGCATAATTTTTCCAAAGTTGCCCAAACGAAGAGGAAACGGAGAAAAGCAGTACAAGCAATGAAAGTAGCTTCATCCTGATCATAGTAGAAGAATTATAAACCAGAAATTTTGCTACAACCAGAGAGAAACAGGTTTCCAGAAGAAATGCGGATTTAACGTTCGCGGGTGCAGACTAACGGGAACGGATGGCCGGGAATTTTATTAAGAAAATTACATAATTTTCTCAATTTGCCAATTTTTTTTGGATATAAACAGCTAAAGCGACCCAATGGATCGCTTTAGCTGTTTATCAGATTCCGGCTTAAAATCCTATTTATACTGAGGTATCAGCCCGTTCGCCAGTTCCACCATTTTCTTCAGTCCGTCTTCCGGCAGGTTGCCCTTTTTGAACTCGGCCATCAGTTCCGGCATTTTGTTTTCCATCTCCATCAGGAAATGTTCTTCAAAGGCCTTCACGTTTTTCACGGCCACGTCTTTCAGCAAACCCTGCGTTCCGAGGTAAATGATCGCCACCTGCTTCTCCACAGCGAAGGGTGAATACTGCGGTTGTTTGAGGATCTCCACGTTGCGGGCGCCTTTGTCGATCACCGATTTGGTAGCGGCATCCAGGTCGCCGCCGAACTTGGAGAAGGCCTCCAGCTCGCGGTAAAGAGCCTGGTCCAGTTTGAGCGTACCGGCCACCTTTTTCATGGATTTGATCTGCGCGTTACCACCCACCCGGCTCACCGAGATACCCACGTTGATCGCGGGACGTATTCCGGCGTTGAACAGGTTACTCTCCAGGAAGATCTGACCGTCGGTGATGGAGATCACGTTGGTCGGGATATAGGCTGATACGTCGCCCGCCTGTGTTTCGATGATCGGCAGGGCCGTCAGGGATCCTCCGCCTTTAATTAAATGACGGATGCTGTCGGGTACATCGTTCATGTTTTTAGCCACATTATCATCACCTATCACCTTGGCCGCCCTTTCGAGCAAACGGCTGTGGAGGTAGAATACATCGCCGGGATAGGCTTCGCGTCCGGGGGGACGGCGGAGCAGGAGCGACACTTCACGGTAGGCTACGGCCTGCTTGGAAAGATCATCGTAAATGATCAGCGCGGCACGGCCGGTATCACGGAAATATTCCCCGATCGCGGCGCCGGCAAAAGGTGCATAGAACTGCAACGGGGCGGGATCACTCGCGGAAGCCGCCACGATAATGGTGTAATCCATAGCGCCGGCATCCTGCAGGGTCTTCATCACCCCCGCGATCGTGGAGGCTTTCTGGCCGATGGCCACATAAATACAATATACCGGTTTGCCGGCGGCGTAAAATTCTTTCTGGTTGATGATGGTGTCAATGCAGATAGCGGTCTTGCCGGTCTGCCGGTCGCCGATCACCAGTTCCCGCTGTCCGCGGCCGATGGGGATCATCGCGTCGATCGCCTTGATACCCGTTTGCAGCGGTTCTTTCACCGGCTCCCGGAAGATAACACCCGGGGCTTTTCTTTCCAGCGGCATTTCGTAGCGCTCACCTGTTATCGGGCCCCTGCCGTCGATCGGTTCGCCCAGCGTATTCACTACGCGGCCTACCATACCTTCGCCTACTTTGATCGAGGCGATCTGCCCGGTGCGTTTAACTTTGGCGCCTTCCTGGATACCCCCGGTTTCTCCCATCAGTACCACCCCCACGTTATCCTCTTCCAGGTTCAGGGCGATCGCTTTCACTCCATTCTCAAATTCCACCAGCTCACCGTAGCGGACATTCCCTAACCCGTACACCCGGGCGATACCGTCGCCCACCTGTAAAACCGTACCCACTTCTTCGAGGTCCGCGGTCGCGTTGAAATTGCTTAACTGCTGGCGCAGAATCGCCGATATTTCATCTGGTTTAATCTCTGGCATATGAAACGTTTTGTCTTGTTATTTTTTACTGTTGAATCTTACCGGATCTTATAAATAAAATCATTGTTCTCAAACTGGCGCGTAACCTGCTTCAGGTCGTAAGCAATGCTGGCATCCACCATCTTATCCCCTGCCTGTAGTACGAAACCGCCGATCAGTTTTTCATCCACTGCTGTTTCCAGTTCGATATTTTCGATCGCGCTTGTTTTCCTGACCTGTTCAACGATCGCTTCTTTTACCTTTTCACTGATTTCCGTGGCCGTAGTCAGTTTTATGATATGAATTTTTTTATACGTCTTATACTGGCTAATGAACGTGTTTACAATTTCAGGGAGATTGCTTTCCCGGTGTTTGTTGACGAGCAACCGGTTGAAGGCCATGGTAAGATCGGTTACCTTCCCTGCCGTAACCGCCTCCAGGATCTTTTCCTTTTTATCGCTTGTGATGATCGGGCTGTTCAAAATGGTCACCAATTCCCGGCTGCTCCGGCAAACGGCGTTTAGCCATTGCATATCGGCGTATACGGCCTCCAGCTGTCCTTTCTCAAGCGCCAGGTCGATCAGTGATTTGGCATAACGTGCTGCTAAACGCGGATTCGGCATATTGTTTCTTTTCGTCGTCCGGTATGAAACCGGTGCCTGTTAATTCATTTTTACTTCTTTAACCAGCCCCTGGATGTGTGCTTCCTGGGCGTCCTTGTTCCCAAGTTCCCTGCGCAGCACTTTCTCACTCACTTCGATCACCAGTTTACCCACCTGGTTCTTCACCTCGGTAAGCGCTGCCATCTTCTGCGTATTGATGGCTGCCTGCGCCTCCAGGATGATCTTATTGGCTTCCGTCTTGGCCTGCTCCTTGGCTTCGTTAATGATCTTATCTTTTGTCTCTCTCGCCTCTTTCAGCAACTTAGCCCTTTCCTCGCGGGCGGAAGCCAGCAGGGCTTCGTTCTCGCTTTTCAGCTGGGCCATTTCCGTTTTCACTCTTTCGGCCGTGGCCAGTGAATCGGCAATGGACTGCTCCCTTTCCTTCAGTCCTTTTACGATAGCGGGCCAGGCGAATTTCTTCAGGATGAAGAATACCACCAGGAAAGCCAGCAGGGTCCATATCAATAAGCCAAACTCGGGTTTTAAAAGAGGATGCATAGTGAATAAAATTCCGTTTAATGAATTCCAAATCCCGGTTCCGGAATTTGTTTTTTTTGGTTGGCGATTTTTAAAAGTGACTGCACCCGCCGCCCTGTGCTTGAGGTGCAGTACGTTCGTTGCCGGGTATTTTACAATACCATGGCGAGGAAGCCCACGATGATCGCGAAGAGCGCTGCCCCTTCTACCAGGGCCGCGGTCAGGATCATGTTGCTCCGGATGTCGTTCAGTGCTTCCGGCTGACGGGCGATCGCTTCTACAGCGCCCTTACCGATCTGGCCTACACCGATACCGGCACCAATCGCGGCGAGACCGGCGCCGATCGCACCACCCGCGTTTGCATTGGCCACCTCACTCAGCAATACCATTGTTAAATCCATAATTGTTGCTTTATATTGGTTATTAAAAAACGCTATTAGTTCTCAAATCGCTTCTCACCTGAATCTCACTATTCCTACCTCTTTTTATCTCCCCGCCCATTCCCCCCTTTAGGGGATGGGGGCAACGGGCCCCTATCCTCAATGCGCCGCATGCGCCTCTTCATGGTGGTGCTCTCCTTCATAGGCCTGGCCGACAAATACCGCCGTCAGCATGGTAAAGATGAAGGCCTGGATAAAGGCCACCAGTATTTCGATAAAATAGATGAACACGGTAAACCCGATCGAGAACACGGAAGTGCCCCATCCGGCATACTGATTCAATCCCGCGAAAATGAAGATCAGTGAAATCAGGCAGATGATGATGATATGCCCCGCCACCATATTGGCGAAAAGTCGTATGATCAGGGCCATCGGCTTGATGAACAAACTCAGCACCTCCACCGGTACCAGGATGAATTTGATCCCCAGCGGCATTCCGGGGGGATTGAAAATATGCCCCCAGTAATGTTTTTTGGAACTGGCCAGGATCACGATAAAGGAAATCACGCCCAGCACCAGGGTAAAGGCGATATTGCCGGTTACATTGGCCGTACCCGGGATCAATCCGAAAATATTGTTGATCAGGATGAAAAAGAAAACGGTAAGCAGGTAAGGCAGGTATTTCTCCCACTTGGCTCCCAGGTTGGGCTTGGCCACTTCATCGCGCACAAAGGTGATGATCGGCTCCATCAGGTTCTGCATACCTTTCGGCGCGGTGTTCACACCCATTCCCTTTTTATACCGGTTGGCTATGGAGATCATGATCCATACCAGCAGTGTCAGGGCCAGGATCATCTGCACTACATTGCGGGTAAGGGAAAGATCATATACTTTAACGGTCTTGTCGATTTTACCATCTGCAGTAATCGGTACAATTTGCCCGGCGAAAAGTCCTTCCTTTTTGATATCCACTCCTTCTTTTTTCAGCTCCTCGAGGAAATGGGCATCCAGCAGGCGATACCCCTTGTAGGGTTCATGCCCGTGATGGAATTTGGAAGACATGAACACATCCAGTCCGCGCTGGGGTGAATATAAAATGACCGGAAGAGGTATCCCCACCGGTTTTTTAGTCCCGTCTTTCTTTATGATATCAAAAAAATGAAACTCGTGACCGTCCAGGATATGGCCGAAAATGACCTCTTCGGCATTAAACCCCTTCTTTTTATGAGTGGTGTCGGCTTCGCCTCCGCCGGCAAAGGCGGACTGGGAAAATAAAACGCAAAAAAGGCTGAAAGCCGCTACAGTAAAGGATTTGAAAAGCCTGGAACTCATACCTGCCCTGAAATTTTGCGCAAAGATAAGGGTGTGGGGGTGAAATCAGGTATCCGGTAAAAGGATTTTGGGGAAATTCCATATTGGCCCCCCGGTAGAGTACCGGTATCCCGTGTCTAATTTAATATATCCTGATTTTCAGCGATCTGGAGCTGATTTTGGCTACAATCAGCTAAGCTTTTTTTCAAACTGCATCTCATAAAGTTTACTGTAATACCCGCCTTTCCGGAGCAGTTCCTCATGTGTGCCGGTTTCCCTAACCTCCCCTTTATCGAGCACTATGATCCGGCTGGCCTTCCGGATGGTGGAAAGCCGGTGCGCGATCACGATCGAGGTCCTGCCCTGTATCAGCGTATCGATGGCATGCTGGATCAGCATTTCGCTTTCGGTATCCACGGAGGAAGTGGCTTCGTCCATGATCAGGATGGATGGATCATACAGGATCGCCCGGATGAAAGAAAGCAACTGACGCTGTCCCAGTGATAAGGTGGCCCCTCGCTCCATCACATTGTAATCATACCCACCCGGAAGTCGTTCAATGAAATCATGCATCCCGATCAGTTTAGCCGCCTGTACGACCTGTTCCCGGCTGATCTCGGGGTTCCGGAGCGTGATATTATCCAACACCGAACCGGAAAACAAAAACACATCCTGGAGCACCACGCCGATATTTCTTCGAAGGTTCTCCAGTTTATAATCCTCGATATTCACGTCATCAATCCGGATCGCGCCCCGCTGAATATGATAGAGCCGGTTCAGCAAACTGATAATCGTAGTCTTGCCGCTTCCGGTATGCCCGACGATGGCAATGGTTTCGCCCGGCCGGGCATGAAAAGACACATCCCGCAGCACATGCTGATCCCCGGAATATGCAAACCACACTTTTTCAAAATCGATCTTGCCTTTTATTTTGCCCGGCGTAAAGCTGCCATTGTCATCGGCAAAATCGGGGTTGTCCAGCACTTTAAATACCCTTTCGCTCGCGATGATGCCCATTTGCAGCACGTTGAATTTATCGGCGATCACCCGCAGGGGGCGAAACAGCAGGTTCATACAAAGAATAAAGGAAATCACGGTTCCCTGCTGGCTTTCCTGCAGTTGCAGGGCTTCCTTCGAGGTCCACCAAACGATGAGGCCGATGGAAAGGGCCAGTACGATCTCCACCACCGGAAAGAAAACCGAATAGGCGAATATGGCGCGGATATTGGCATTGCGGTGCTCCCGGTTGATCTTTTTGAATTTATTGAACTCCCTTTCCTCCGAGGCAAAAGCCTGCACGATCGCCATCCCCGTCAGGTGCTCCTGTACAAAAGCGTTGAGTGCCGCCACGGCATTCCGCACTTTGAAAAAAGAACGGTTGATGCTTTCCTTAAAATACCAGGTCGCTATGATCATGATGGGAAAAGGGATCAGGGCGATCAGGGTCAGTTGCCAGTCGGCCCAGAACATATACCCCAGCACGCAGAAAATGGCTAGCAGATCGGCGATGATCGGCACCAGGCCGTCGGCGAAAATATCGTTGATGGATTCAATATCGTTGATGGTGCGGGTGGTGAGCGTACCGATCGGGGTCCGGTCGAATTGGGTCAGGTTGAGTCCCATGATCTTTTTATAGGTCTGTACGCGCAGATCCTTCACTACCGACTGACCGAGAGTGGCGGTGGTGAAGGTGAAGAGAAACCGCATCGCCGTCTCCACGAGGATCAGCCCGATCTGGATCAGCGTGATGTTGACCAGCATGGCCGCCATGGAATTAGCGATATACTTATCCACGGTTAACTGTATCAGCAGGGGTCTTACGGGCGTAAACAGGGCCAGCAGGATAGCCAGCGCCACCGAGAGGTAGAATTTATTCTTATAGGGGCCCGCATACCGGAACACCCGGCGCAATAAGGCAAAATCGAAAAATGTTTTTTTGGATTGGGGCAAAATGGGTGATTAAGAGAGTAGCAAAGCTAAGATAAGAGGTTAAAAGAGGGAAAGAGAAAAAGAGGGGTGGCTTATGATTCCTGGCTTCTTTACAATCTTCCATTCCCGCCTATCCATCGATTCTCATTCAGTAAATGCAGGTGCAGAATGTAATTTCGGTATGGAAACCGGTTCCGATATCAGAAACTCATTCAATAACATTCATGGAAATTTCAACACGTGGACAAAAAGTGAGAGGAATCGGGTTCTAGAGATATCTGCAATTTTAGGGACTTCTTATTCTTTAAACGACCCCTCTTTTTCTCTTTCCCTCTTTCACCCTCTTAGCTATTCCCCCATTTCCTTTTTATACGCCTTGATGAACAACGCCCCCAGGTTCTTATGCGGCGGTACATAATCCTCGAAGATCTTATCCGTTACCATAGCGTCGAGCTCACGCCAGAAAGGTATCCATTCGATATTGCTGCCGATACGCAGTTTTTCCATGATCAGTTTCAGGAAGGGGTTGTTAACCGGGGCGTCGGCGATCTGCTTGGTACCGATGATATGCGCGTCGGGCGCTTTCTCCAGTATGTCATGGATCATGCGGTATCCGCCGCAGGAGCCCATGAATACGATCTTGGAGGCGGCAGACATCTGGTCGATCGTATAGGGCGCATTGTAGCTGTGTCCCCGGTTGATCGTCACCGTGGGTACAATCCGGTTTTTTTCCAGGTATTCGCAAAGCGCTTTCTGCGCCAGCGCGTCTTCGTTGGTTTCTTCCGGCAACGGACGGTTCATATAGAGTGAAACCGGTTTGCCTTTTGCCGCCGTAATGGTCACCCATTGCTTATTGCTGTTATCGATTTTCCAGTTGCCGTTGTTGAACATGCTGATCAAACCCGGGAAAACGCCTCTCCCGTCCTTATCGCCATAGATAAACAACTGCACCGCCACCCGGCCGGTATCATTGGAAAGTGCGGTATAGGGAACTTCATATACCGGGGGAATACCCAGTTCTTTGGTGAGATCGATGTTCAGGGTGCTGTCGGCCGAGAGAAAAAGCTTGTTCAGGATATTATAGATCACCATCCCTCTCCGGTTACCCGCTTTTTCATTGCGCTGGTAATTGAGCTGTATGTTACGCAGCATTTCATTGGCCAGGGGTTTAAGGGTTTCGGCAATGCTGGCGTAGGAATCAGCTACATCTACTCCGTCTTCAAGACCATTGCCTGATTCCAGCCGGCTGACAAAGGCGCGCATGAGTTTTTCGGCGTCGCTTTCATCATCCGGGCTTCTCCGGGGTGGAAAGGTGCTTAAGAAATCTCCAAGCGTATTGAAACCGGCCGCCATTTTGATGAATTTGCGGTAACGGTCGAAACTCAGTGATCGAAGCAATGAATCGCCCCGGTTACCGATCTTTTTCATCATCAGCGGATAGGTTCCCTTTACAAAACTGGAAGTATAAATGGATCCGTCTGAAGAAACCGCCAGGTAATACAATTCCTGCGCGTTGAGCGGCTGTATGCAGCGAAACCGGGTTTCGGCGTTCTCATTGTGCAACGCATTGATGGTGTTGACAAAATTTTCCCGGGCTTTTCGCTCCAGCCTGTCATTCAGTCCAACATATTCAAAGGCCGTATCCTTATCAAGCGCCCTGGCCACGTAATCCATCCGGGTTTTAACGAGCAGGCGGAAATACTGTATGGAATCGGTTTTGGCCGCATCGATCTCTTCAAAACTTAGCCGGCCGCGCATGATATTGTCGAGAAAACAGAAATATTGCTGGCCGTCGCGGCTACGGGCCATCCGAACCACCGTTTGAATAAAGTTGTCATCCTTTATGCCCCGGATGATATTTCCAAAACGGTTATTGGCCTGCGCGTAATCATACAACTGTTTGGGATACCGTTTCGCTACGATTCTGACCAGGCTGTCGGCAAAGGGCATGTCCGGGTTGATGTTGAGGGTATAAAACGTTTTCTCCGGGTGAAGGACGCAATACTTCCGGATCAAGGTTCTCCTGGCATCGGTAAAACCGGGATTCTTCTCAAAGATGGATGCTCCCATGAGCGCCATCCCGGCATCATACGACAACTTTTCCACTACGGGGCTTATGGATTTCCCGTTCCGGTCCAGCTCCACCGCCTCTTCGTAAGCGTGGAGCAACGAGGGAAGGCTGACAGGATTTACCCGCTGGTCGCTTTTTGCTTTCCAGTTGGCTCTGAAATATTTCAGCACATTCTCCAGCCCGAACAGGTAATTCACTTTCAGGCGGTGATCGAACAACTTGTCCGTTTCAAGCAGGTACTGAAGTGCATCCACTTTTTTAACCAGCGACTGGGTGACCAGGAAATTGACATCCTCATCCACCGATGGAGAGAAGAGTTTGTCGGCCTTACCGTCGGAGGCCAGGATCGCCTTCTGCTCCCCGTCTATGCCATCATGATTCCGCTGACGCCTGAACTCCGGTTTGTAATTGCCCGGGATTTTCAGCGTATCAGTCATGCTTACGCCCTGGGCCTCCGCCCCGCCGGCCGCAATAAGGAATAAGCATATAATAAGGTATTTCTTCCGTGATCTCATAAGGATAGATTCCCAAAGTTAGGAAGCATCGGCTAAATGCCTGATTAGCCTGTGTTTCATTGATTCAGACGTAATTACAATCCCAATAGCTGTACCGGATCAGAATTTATTCGGATTACCCTGTTCCGAATTAGCTTATTAAGTTTTTATTAACTCTGTGTAAACGAATGCCGGTTAATTTCCCGGACAATCCATTTCCCATTAGGTTTGCGCAAAGTTTGACAGCATGGAAACAAGGATCCGAAAGGTGCTTATTGCGGATGACGAACCGGATATCCTGGAGATACTCAAATACAATCTTTCCAACGAAGGATACGAGGTCTTTACCGCCAAGGACGGCGACGAGGCGCTGGAAAAAGCCCGCCGGCACCAGCCAGACCTGATCGTGCTGGATGTAATGATGCCCAAAAAGACCGGTGTGGAAGTTTGCCAGTTACTGCGGGCCCAGGCCGCTTTCAGGGATACGCTGATCATTTTTCTTACGGCGGTCAATGATGAAGGCACCCAGATCAAAGGACTGGAAACCGGTGCCGATGACTACCTCAGCAAACCCTTAAGTCCCAAAGTTTTTGTAAGTCGCGTGAACGCTCTTTTCCGCCGGGTAAACAAGACCGAGGCCCGGGTGCTGACGATCGGCAATATGATCATCGATCCGGAAAAATTCATCGTTAAAGTGGATGAGAAGGAAATCGTCCTCGCGAAAAAAGAATTTGAACTGCTTTACCTGCTTGCGCTCAAACCGGGGCGGGTCTTTCTACGCAATGAAATCCTGAACCAGGTATGGGGCAACGATGTGATCGTCGGCGACCGCACCATTGATGTTCATATTCGCAAAATCCGCCAGAAGCTGGGGGTGGATTGCATCACCACCGTTAAGGGGGTGGGGTATAAGTTTGAACTCTGACTCTTAAAGGAACAAGGTACAAGGCACATGGTACAAGGGGGTCGCCTACAGGGTAAAGTTTTCTCCCATTAATACGACCCTAAGGATTTCTATATTTAAAACGCAAAGCAATTACTGTTTTTATCTTACAAACTGCAGGAAATATATTTCCATAGGGGACTCCCTTGTGCCTTGTACCTTGCACCTTGTACCTTTACATTATGTTTTCCATCAAGAATATTTCCCCCCGTCAGCTCTCTGCATTCACCGCCCTGGTACTGGCCCTGCCGGTGAGTTTGCTGGTGTATTTTGTGGAGAAGAGCTGGTTGTGGGCTGCGGGATCTTTTCTCATATTGTTTGGCGGCGCTTATCTCCTGATCTTATTTGTACTGGAACGCTTCATTTACCGGAAGATCAAACTCATATATAAATTCATCAATAAAACAAAAGCGACCAAAAAGGAAGAAACCTATTACAAGTATGTTTTGCCTCATAAAAGCATTGATGAAGTGAGAGAAGATGTGGAGGCATGGGCCGCGGAGAACGAGCAGGAGCTGGAACTGTTACGGAAGAATGAACAGTTCCGGAAGGAATTCCTGCAAAACCTTTCTCATGAATTCAAGACCCCGGTCTTCGCGATACAGGGCTATGTGGACACCCTGCTCGGCGGGGCTATGTCCAATCCCGACATTAACCGGAAATTCCTGGAAAAAACATCCAGGAATGTGGACCGGCTCACCCACCTGCTCAACGACCTGGATATTATTTCCCGACTCGAGCGGGGCGAACTCGTACTGCACAGGGAAAGTTTTGTGATCCAGGACCTGGTCAGGGAAGTATTCGAAAGTCTTTCTGTGAAAACAGAAGAGATGAACATTCATTGTTCCATCAAGAAGGGTTGTGAATCGCCCCTGTCTGTTTATGCCGACAAGGAAAAGATCCGACAGGTACTGAGCAACCTGGTGGAGAACTCGGTCAAATACGGCAAACGGAACGGTCATGTTACGGCCAGCATGTATAAAACGGACGGGAAACATATCCTGGTGGAGATCACCGATGACGGGATCGGCATCCCGGAAAGGCATTTGCCCCGCCTGTTCGAACGCTTCTACCGCACCGAGGAAGGCCGGAGCATTGATGTGTCCGGCAGCGGCCTGGGACTTTCCATCTGCAAGCATATTATTGAAGCCCATGGCCAGACCATCCATGTCAGAAGCAAGGAGGATATTGGCACGACTGTGGGTTTCACCCTGGACACCAGACGGGATTGAAATTCGGGTTATCTTTCCCCCATGAGCAAAAGAAAAGATTATATTTCCTGGGATGAATATTTCATGGGCGTCGCGCTGCTATCGGCACAACGTAGCAAGGACCCCGGCACACAGGTGGGCGCCTGTATCGTGAATCAGAAGAACAAGATCGTGGGGGCCGGTTATAACGGCCTTCCGGCGGGATGCGACGATGATGAGTTCCCCTGGGGAAGGACCGGTGAATTCCTCGAAACCAAGTATCCCTATGTCTGTCATGCCGAACTCAACGCCATCCTTAACAATATCGGCATGGATCTGCATGGATGCAGGATCTACACGGCGCTTTTTCCCTGCAATGAATGTTCAAAGGCCATCATCCAGGCCGGGATCACGGAAGTAATCTACTTGTCAGATAAATATGCCGGGGAGGAAGTGTTCATCGCTTCGAGGAACATGCTCGATAAAGCAGGGGTGCGTTACCGGAAAGTAACACCGGCAAGGGAAAGCATCATTTTGTACTTTAAAGAAGAGAAAATATAATACAGGCCGGGTTTAATTAATACCAGTTCCTTCCTTCGGCCAGACTTTCCAGGAAATGCACGGCCTCATTGCTCATTTCGGTACTCATGAGCTTATTGTCCAGGTCGAACAGGAAATGCCGGCAACCCTCCTCGCTGAATTTGAATACGACCGGCAGAACCTGGTGACCGGCCTTAAAAAAGATCATATTACCATCATAACCGCATTTGAACTGTTCGGACGGTTTGGCATCTATAAAGCGCGCCAGTTTCTGAATGGCTTTGGTTTCGGTAGTACTGACTTCCTTAATCACGGAATCGCTGTTGGGTGCATTAAACGTGATGACCAGGCTGTCGCAACCTTTCAGTTTCTTACCAATGGCAGAACCGCTGCAGGAGGCCAGCAATAAAACCAGGAATGTGAAAACGGAAATCCTCATAATTTTTTTTGTAAGATAAATAAAAAACCACCCTGAGGGAATCCGGTCGTAAAAGGGTGATAACTCTCGCTTACTATCTCCTCCGGAAATACAGGCGGATGTCAGCCACCTACATGTACGGGAACGGCACAAATTATAACGGCAGATTAATACGGTAGACATTTCATTACCCGTTGATCTTACTTACAGATCCCCGATACTACCCAAAAATTTAATATTAACTAATTGTTACCTTTTTGTAACTTTAATGTGAAGTCCGTATGAAGACCCGGCTTACCATATTATTCATTGCCCTTTGCCTGTTCAATCAGCCTTCCAACGGCGGGGTACCCGGGGTGCAAAATCTACAATTTGATTTTTTCGGGACCAAGGTCGAAATGCCGGTGGATGAGTCGTTCAGGATCAGCTTCCCGGATGACTTGAATTCCGCTACGGTTAAAGCCTTTGCCGAAAGCCTGGAAGGCAGCCGGCATGAGTCGGTGGTTCAAACCTTATTAAGTTATAAGAACAGGATGCAGCTGGAAGACTGGCTTTATTACCAGTTGATCCGCCGGACCGCGCAGGCGATCAGTCCGAAAGCGGAAAATTATTACCGTTATACCCTGTATAAATGGTTTCTCCTGGTTCGGTCCGGTTATGATGCCCGGCTGAAAACCGGGAAGGACAAGTTGCTTTTCTACGTGCAATGCGATGAGAATATTTATAATATTCCCGCGTACCGGTTCAATGGCAAACAGTATGTATGCCTGAACTACCATGACTATGGAAGTTTCATCGATTTTGATAAAGAATACTTCAACCCGGTAACCCTGCAGGTTCCGGAAAACGCGGTACCCTTTTCGTACAGGATCACCCGGCTGCCTGCCTTTGATCCCGGGGAATACCAGGAAAAGCAATTGCATTTCAGTTATCATTTCCGGGATTACGCATTCCGGATCAAACTGAATCCGCAGGTGAAGACACTGTTCGCCAATTACCCGGTTGTGGATTATGCTTCTTATTTCAATATCCCGTTGAGTCCGGGAACATACAGCTCCCTGATACCGCTGCTCCGGGAGAACACCCGCGGCATGAATGTCAAGCAGGGCGTTGACTACCTGATGCGTTTTACCCGTTACGCTTTCCTGTTTGAACAGGATACCCGGGTTTTCGGTAATGAAAAAAGACTGACCCCCGAACAAACTCTGCTGTATGAACAAAGCGACTGCGAGGACAGGGCCGCCCTTTTCTTTTACCTGGTCAGGGAATTGTATGATCTGCCGATGATCGTTCTCGCTTACCCCGAACATGTAACCGTTGCCGTGAAATTCGACAAACCGGTAGGCAAGCCGGTCATCTATAACGGTGAAAAATATTCTGTTTGCGAACCCACTCCGCAGAAAGATGATCTGGGACTGGGTGAAGGGTTGCCCTCACTAAGTAAAAAGGCATACGAAGTGGTGTATGCCTATCATCCAGGAAAATAAAATTCCGGGTACCGGTTTTTTACGGTCTGCGGCTCCGTTTCTTTAACGCGGAAAGCTGTTTTCGTGCCTCATCCTCCAGGCTGAAATAGAGGAACCGGCCGTCCCTGATGAAATACAGGTAACAACAGGTGTCGCACCGGGTTGAAAAATATACGGTCTTTAATTCCTGTTCGCCGGCAAACAGGTACATCTTCCCCTCCGACCGGCAATCCCGGGGGGCCGCCAGATCACTATAAGTATTTTGAAACCCGGAAAGTAACTGGCGGATCAGTACAGAATCACCGGTGGTGGTATACCGGAAATACCGGCTGTACCGCAGGGAATCCCCATCGGGATCATCATAAAACAGTACCTGGATGCTATCCGTCGTGCCCAGCCGCGGTTCGGCATCCCACCCGGTATTGGCGATGCGGATAACTGGTTCTTTTTTATTTAAAGTATCCTTCTCCGTAGATTCTTTCCGGTCACCTCCGCCACCCGAACAACCCGGGTTGAGCACCCCGAAAACCGAAATACATATACTAATAAACAACCGCCTTTTCATACGCTGGTTTAAAAAAATGAAGCCGCTCACGGGCGGCTTCACAAAATTATATCAGCTCAGATTAATAAACATTTGTCTGAGGGGTAAAACTTGTCCAGGTGGCCAGCCAGTTGGTGGCGCCGAGGGCCCCTTTGTGGGTAACATTGCTGAAGAAAGCATCCAGACCGGTGAAGGAGGCGCCGCTCAGTGCGGGTGAACCCGCTTTGGGTGCGTAATTCGGGGCATCCCAGTTAAAGGGCGCTTCGAGGTTGATATCACTGGCGTTGGGATAAGTTACGCATCCGTTGGCCTCGGCCTTTGCCTGTACCTGTGCGGCTGTCATCACCCCACCGGCTGAAGCATCCACTTTATAAGGACTGGCCAGAGCATGCACCAGGTTATTCTTAAATACCGAAGCATCTGTATTAAACGCATCCGCCGTAGCAGCGCTTTCCAGCGAGAACCCGCCTTTGGGGAAGCCCATCAGAATAGAATTGTGTACTTCAAACCGAACCGCCCTTCTCCACCTGTTCGCGAAATTCAGGTTGGCCTGCGTGTTGGCGTCACCGTTAGGACCAATCCAGGTAATGTTGGAAAGAACGGGACGTGTATACGGCGTAGCGGTCGTACCGGAACCGTCATTGTCGGCTTCCACCCCGTTACCGGCATCCGTGTCGGCGATCTCCGGTCTGCGCTGCACTACGGCAAACTGGATCTTGCCGGTGTAACCAAAATCAAAATCAAGATCGTCGTCGGATGTAGCATAAGACACCAGGTATTTGGCATTCACCGTTCCGCCGAAAAATTCATAGGCGTCATCATTTCCATAAGACACCTGGATATATTCCAGGGTGGTGCCGCTGCCTACACCTCCGAGGGTCAGTCCGTTGATCTCGGAGCCGGGTTCCGCGGCGATACCCGCCCATTCGATGCGGCAATACCGCATGGTACCGGAATTATCATTGGCTATCGATCCGCCATAGCGGCGGTCCACTCCTCCTTCCACCAGGGGAGCGGGTGATAAGGGCCGGTTGGTAGGCGCATTACCGAGGATGATAATACCGCCCCAGTCGCCACGGGCCCTTGAACCGGCGGGTTTGCCGGATGTGAAGATGATCGGTTTCGCGGCGGTTCCCAGTGCTTCGATCTTAGCTCCCCGCTCAATGATAATCGCTCCTTTCTGCGAGATATCGCTCTTTAGGACCGTACCGGCAGGGATCGTAAGGGTTGTGCCTGATGTAAAATAGACATAGCCTTTGATCGTATACGCTCCGCCGTCGAGCGTGATGTTTCTTTCATAGGAACCCACCAGCACGCGGCTTACATTGGGATCATCCGGGTTGGTACCGATGGTGCCGGTGTCCTTGTCATCATTGAAGTTGACCTTTACACAGGAAGCGGCGAACAGGGTAACCGCTGATGCGAAAAGAAAGGATTTAAACGTATTCATTGTGTGTTGTTTTCTTTTATTTAAATAGATTGATTACGGATGCTCATTTAGTTTTTGGTTCGAAGGTCAAAGTCATAAGTAAACCCGACCGTTACGACCGTTGCCGGGCGGTATGCGTAATTGATCCGGTCGCCCTTGCTGTATTCATATCCCGGTTTGGCAGACGGGTTATCGTAAAATGCATACTTGTTATTCAGCAGGTCGGATACCGTCAGTTTCAGTTCCCCTTTGCTCTTCAATATTTTCTTTGACAGCTGCATATCCACCAGGTTCCGCGGGCGCTCATAGATATCGTAGAATCCCGCGCCGGTGGGATCTCCTACCAGTGAAAGACGGGGACCGATCCTGTTATAAAGGAGGGTGCCGTTCCACTGACCCTTTGTGTACTGGAAACCGGCATTCAGCAGGTAGGGCGACTGGCCATAGAGGGGTCGGTCCTGTTCCGTTTTAACCCCGCTGGATTGTTCGGTAGTGAGATTCACTTTGGATTTGAGCAGGGTCAAATTGCTTACAAAAGTCAGGTCCTTTAGTTTATCCGAGATGAAGTCCAGGTTTTTCCTGAATTCCGCTTCGATCCCGTACAGGATCGCTTTATCGGCATTGGCATATTCAAACAGCCAGCGGTCGCCGTTGCTGCCCGGGTCCATGCGCAGTTCGATGGGATCGTTGAAGCTTTTTACCAGCGCGCCCAGCGAAACAACCTCCCCCGCTTTCGGGTAGAATTCATAACGGATATCACCGTTGAAGATTGCGGTGCGTTTCAGATCCACGTTACCGCTGATCCCCCAGATCTGCTCATAGTCGAAGAACTGGAAAGGCGCAATCTCCCTGAATTCGGGTCGGGCCACGGTCTGTGAGGCGGAAACACGCAATTGGTGTTTCTGATTGATAGAATACGTCAGGTTCAGGGAAGGGAGAAAATCCCATTTTTCGGTATTCACCACCACCCTTTTAAGCGAGAGATCGCGGGTGGTCAGGAATTGTTCAAAGAATTCGGCACGCAGGCCCCAGATCAGGCGGATGTTCTCACCGATCTTATTATCAAACATGAGGAAGCCGGCATTCAGCGCGGAGATTCCGAAATATTTATCGGTGTTCTGGGTCTGTTCATCCAGGTACAAACCGTTCGCATTAATATTGGAGGGCAGGAACGCTTCGTTATAGGGGATCGTGATATCCGTCAGGGAAGAAGCGGGCCGGTAACGGAAAACACGCGCGTTGAAATTCCGGAAACGAAGGGTGGAACCCCCGCCGATCTTAGCCGTTTGTTTCTGCCCGCCGAGGTTGAAAGGTATCGTCAGCGAACCGTTTCCGCCTACGGTGAAATCTTCCAGGTTGGAGTAGAAACGGCGGGTATCGTCATCATCCATTTCATACTCGCTGTTGGGGTCGGATGAGCTTTTTACATATTGCGCGGTCCGGAAGTCCGGTTGTGTCTTGTTATTATAGGCAAAATTGCCGTTCCATTTCAGCCGGATACCGGATTGGGTGAGCTGGTGCTCTCCTTCCAGTTGCCCGCTGTACAGCGAACGCTGGTTCAGGAAAGAGGAACGGAGGGAAACGAATTGCAGGCGGCCGGTGTTGTTGAGTGTCCGGTTATAGTAATTGTCTTCGTACAATTGATTGAACAGGTTCTTGAAGGACACCTTGTGTCTTCCCTTTACCCAGGTGAAATTAGCCAGTACGCCGGTGGTGGCGGCAAAGCGGTTCTGCACTTCATTGCCGGAAAATATCGGTGTCCGTACCTGCTCAAAACGACCCCTTTCCACTTCATCATAAATGGTCATCCCCTGGCGGTGATACAGGGAGACCAGGGTTCCGAAGCTAGCGTTATTTTTTGAACGCGACACATTGGCCCATGAAAGATTAAATGTGGTGATGGGAAGCGCCTTCCGGGAAACCTCGGCATACACATCGCCCGGAAAGGTTTTTGTCTGTTCAATCTTTTGCGCATCCGTCAGGGAACGGTAACCCGTTATCGAAGGAATGGTTCCGGGCAAACTCCGGTGGCCATTGTCAAAACCCAGCCAGTCGAGAGAATTCCGCTCGTTGCTGGTGAAGTCCTTCAATGTGGATTGAGTATTGTAACCAAGTGAAAGACCAACGGATAGCGAATTGCGGACAGGAATATCGCGTGTCCTGATTTGCACCAGTCCACCCGCGAATTCTCCCGGCAGATCGGGTGTGGCCGTTTTGTTGATGATGATATTATCGATCATGGCCGCGGGAATGATATCGAACGAAAAGGCTTTTTTATCCGGTTCGCTGCTCGGCATGGGCGCATCGTTCAGCATGGCCTGGTTATAGCGGTCGCTCAGTCCGCGTACGATCACATATTTATTGTCCTGGATGGAAGCCCCGCTCACCCGGCGCAGCACTTCCCCGGTATTTTTATCGGGGGTGCGGCGGATAAAATCGGCTGCCACGCCGCTTGATAAAGCGGTATTGTTTTTCTGAAAGCTCAGCAGGGCGTTGGTGGATTCCTGTCTTTTGGAAGTGGCTTTCACTACCACCCCTTCCAGTTTGGAAGCGGAGCTTTCGGAAAGAATTACTTCCAGGACATTTTCACCGGTCGCGCTTACATCCACGTCAGCCACTTCTTTGGTCTCGTAACCGGTGTAGGAGATGGTGAGCGTATATTTTTTACCGGGTTCGGCAGTGATATAAAATTTGCCTTCTACATCGGCCACCACCTGGCGGCCGGTGCCGGTCACCCGGATCGTAGCGCCAACCAGGGGTTCATTTTTGGCATTCATGACTTTTCCGGTCAGTTTAAGGGCCTGGCCGAAAGAGACGGAACAAAGCGAAAAAAACAGAAGGGTAAGGACCAATCGCAACCTCGGATACATAGCGGTTTATTTGCCGCAAAGGTGACCGTGCAGGATTACCCTCATGTTATCCTGGTGTTAAGCAATCATTACCGCAATATTACCGGAATGTTACGCTGCTAATCCACTGGTTTTAAAAGGTTACGATACCGGTGAACCGCCATTGAACGGCTTTTTGGGAGGGTCCTTTAAAATATCCGGCGTCAGTCTGGAGTTTCAGGTTATGCCGGAAAAAATAATGAGAATAGGCGATCATGTATTCGTTGACCCGGGAAATATAGGGTTGAATCTTTTTATCGGGTGAAGTAAGTCCGTACCGCAGGGCGATTTCATTCTTTTTGGTAAAAAGATAACCGCTTTGCAATAATACCCCGGTGCCGCTGTAAACAAAATTCACTTTGGCGGGATTGGACGCGTTCACACTGATGCCGTTATCTGAAGTGCGGCGGTATAATTCGCCGGTAAAGGACCAACCGCTTTTTTTCATCACGATATCGGTACCGTAATAATGAATATCGGCCGCCTGGTTATTGTACAGGTATTCTCCCAGCTGACCGGCCACGCGGGTGGTCTTGTTATTAAAGCTGTAGGCGAAGCCAACAGAAAGCTTGAAGTCTTCTTCCTGGAATACGTCCGATTCGATATAGTCACCGTTGTTTTTGAATGCACCGAAGGGAAGTATCTCTGTCCGGAACGAATAGCATAAGCCCGTGGACCGGTCGGACGTAATCCTTCCTTCCCCGCTGGTAATGGCCAGGGTGTTGCTGATGATAGCCTTTTTCTTTGTCCCGGCGGTATAAACTACCCAGAACCCTTTGTCCCTGTCGAGCGTGAAAAGCCCGTTGGTATTGGAACGATCCGCAAACTGCAGGTTGGCAGAGGAGGTTTGCCGTTGCCGGTTCCCGGGTAATTTGGTTTGCCCGAAACCGAAACGCCAGTGCCTGGTCGGACTAAAGTAAAGCATGGCGTCACGCAAAACTAAATTATTGGCAACAAGGGAATTATCGGAGGAAATGTCCCGTTGTGAAAAACAGAGCTGAATCCGATAAGTGAATTTCTGAGAGAGCGCATTCCCCGAAAAGTTCAGCCGTAAACGGCGGATTGAAAAATCAATGGTACTCTTATCCGTATTCAGATCACTTCGGGCTTCGGCCAGGCTCTGGATCCTTCCCCCGATACCCAGTGAAAAGCTGCTGTCGCGGGAAGAAAAAGTGATGGGTTTTCCGAAATGAGCGTCCATAAACCCGTTATCGGGGTTATACTGACTATTAGCACGCAGGACAAAAAAAACCAACAGGGATGCAATCAGAGTACTAAGAGCGGGCGGTTTTACAGGGGTCATCAGTAATGGCGAAATTTAGCGCAATATAAATTCTTTGTTATTCAAACGTTACCCTAATTTTATTTCTATATTAATTAATTATTAATTCTCCGTACCCCGTCGGCCCCGGTCGGGCAACCCGTATTTTCGCAAATAATAAAAACCGTCCCTGACGGTAACCCAAAAATCAAAATCATGGCAGGTCTTAATTCTTTCCTGAAAATCTTCATGCCGAAGAACAAGGTCTTTTACGAACTCTTTGAAAAAGTGGCCTCTAATGTCGAAAAAATGGGCAACCTCCTCCGCGATGTCGTGGCCGAAACCGATTTTGACAAAAGGGCCTCCCTGATCGCCCAGATTGAAGACCTGGAACATGCCAACGACGAGTTGACCCATAGCCTCTTCACGGAACTGGGCCGTAATTTCATCACCCCGTTCGACCGGGAAGACATCCACTACCTGGCCACTTCGCTGGATGATATAGCGGACTACATTTACGCCTCTGCAAAAAAGATCAATTTTTATAAGGTAAACCCGAATGATATCGGTCTGCAGAAATTCTCGGAACTGATCGAACAGGGGGCACAACAGGTTAAATTAGCTGTGTTCGAACTGAGAGACATGAAAAACATGCGAAATATCACTGAAGCCCTGGTGAAGATCAACAGTATTGAGAACCAGGCCGACGATATTTTTGACTTCAGTATTGAGCGGCTTTTCGAAACCGAAGCCGATGCCAAAGAAGTGATCAAGAAAAGGGAGATCTACCAGGTCATGGAGATTGTGACCGATAAATGTGAAGACGCCAGCAACGTGATAGAGTCGATCATTATCAAATACGCCTGACCCAGATCAAACTGACCGCTTATGACCCCCTTTCTTATCACCATTATTGCCCTGGCCCTGATATTCGACTATATCAACGGCTTTCATGATGCAGCCAACTCCATCGCAACCGTGGTATCCACTAAAGTGCTGACCCCCTTCCAGGCAGTGTTATGGGCGGCGCTTTTCAATTCGGCCGCTTTTTTCATTTTCAAAGATCATGGAGTGGCCGATACTGTGGCTAAAACCGTGAAACCCGATGAGGTTTCCGGTAACATGATGATAGTCATTTTTTCGGGTCTTATTGCCGCCATCCTGTGGAACCTGCTGACCTGGTGGCTGGGTATTCCCTCTTCTTCATCCCATACCCTGATCGGAGGTTTCGCGGGAGCGGCCGTTGCCGCAGGAGGTTTTGGTGCGGTCAACTCACCGGTTATCATCAAAACGGCTTCTTTCATTTTCCTGGCCCCGATCATTGGCATGATCATGGCCTTTATCATGTCGCTCTGGTTCCTGAGTTCATTTAAAAAGGGATGGTCTTCCAAGATATTTTCCATTGGGGTGATCGTATTCGTAATTGTTTTTCTTTCCATCAGCCTGCAATTCGACCGGGAAGTACTCGCCAAAAAAACGGACTATGAAAATTATTTTTCACAGGTCCTTTTCTATTCAAAGAATTTTAAATGGATACTGCTCGGATTCATCCTGCTCACGATGGCCGTATTTTCCCTTTGGCTCAGCCGGCTGAACGCGCATCGTTCCAACCAGTGGTTCAAACGACTGCAACTGGTTTCTTCCGCAGCATTCAGCATTGGTCATGGTGGCAATGACGCCCAGAAAGTAATGGGGATCATCACCGCCGCGCTGATCGCGGGGGGGTCGATCCAGGAATTCAACCAGATGCCCGCCTGGGTACCGATCGCCTGTTACGCGGCGATCGGTTTGGGTACCATGAGCGGAGGCTGGAAGATCGTCAAAACAATGGGTACGCGAATCACGAAGGTCACACCCTTCGAAGGCGTAGCCGCAGAAACAGCCGGCGCACTCACCCTGTTTATCACCGAAGCATTGAAGATACCCGTCAGCACCACGCATACCATCACCGGCGCCATCATGGGCGTGGGCGCCACCAAGCGGTTATCCGCGGTACGCTGGGGAGTGACCATCAACCTGGTTTGGGCCTGGATCCTGACGATCCCGATCAGCGCACTGGTGGCGGCAGGTGTGTATCATGTTGTCAGGTTGTTTTGACACATCAATACATTATTAAACTAAAATTCCTGACATTTGTCAGGAATTTTTTTATGTCTAAAATACTCGTTACCGGCGGTTGCGGATATATCGGTTCTCATACCATGGTGGACCTGGTCGAAAACGGATATGATGTGATTTCCGCAGATAATAATTCCCGCTCCAGCCCGGTCATCCTGAAGGGGATCGAACTGATTACCGGGAAAAAGATCAAGAATTACAAGGTTGACCTGTGCAATTTTGATGAAACCTTTGCCATCTTCCAGGAAAATGAGGATATCACCGGAATCATTCATTTTGCCGCCTTTAAATCCGTGGAGGAATCGGTTCAGAAACCCCTGCTTTATTTTGAGAACAACCTGCTGTCATTGATCAACCTGTTGAAATGCGTCCAGGAGTTCCGGGTTCCGCATTTTGTGTTTTCCTCTTCCTGCACCGTATACGGGGAACCGGATACGATTTCCGTAACCGAAAAATCACCGCTCAAACCGGCGCAGTCGCCTTATGGCAGTACCAAGCAGATGGGCGAGCAGATCGTATGTGAGCTAACACGCAATTCAGGTCTTCAAAGCATCCTGCTGCGTTATTTCAACCCGGCCGGGGCGCATCCTACCGCTTCGATCGGCGAGATGCCCGTGGGCAAACCCCAAAACCTGGTGCCCGCTATCACGCAGACGGCCATCGGACGTATCCCGAAACTGGTGGTGCATGGCACCGATTATCCAACGCGCGATGGTTCCTGTATCCGCGATTACATTCATATCTGCGACCTGGCCAGCGCGCATACCCACTCTTTGAAATACCTGGAAGCGGGAAAAAACAAAACCCCCTGCGAAGTCTTCAACCTGGGGAGCGGAACCGGGATTTCCGTACTGGAAGCAATCCAAGCATTTGAAAAAGTAAGCGGTCTGCAGCTGCCTTTTGAAAAAGGCCCCCGCCGGCCCGGTGATGTAGTGGCTGTATATGCCAATAATGACCTGGCCCGTGAAAAGCTGGGCTGGTCTCCGCAATTCTCGCTGGAAGATATGATGGACACCGCGTGGAAATGGGAGCGAAGGCTGAAGGCGGATGAAACGGTTTTTGGGAGTGTGCCGGGTGAATTGAATTAGGGCTAAGAGGTGAAAAGAGAGAAAGAAAGAGAAAAAGAGGGGTCGCTTATACTTTGTTATTCACACACACACCCGGGGTACTTTCAATAATATCCAGCCTTTTTTTATTTAATTCAAATCAATTAATAGATAAAGCAGCACTATTTTAATTTGATGGCCATGACAGGCGAGAGGGTTTTCCGAACTTCAGTTATTTCTCTTTTTCTCTTTTTACTCTTTTAATCTCTTAGCCTACATTTGCCCCATCTCAAAAACGACCCCATGTTATTAAAGGAGATCCAGTCCACAGGAAACAAAGACACCCGCAGCGGATTTGGCGACGGCATCGTGGAAGCGGCCCGGAGAAACCCGGATGTGGTGGCGCTGACCGCCGACCTGGCCGGTTCGCTTAAGCTAAACCAGTTTATGAAGGAATTTCCGGATCGGTTTTTCCAGTGCGGGATCGCGGAAGCCAATATGATGGGTATTGCGGCAGGACTGACCATTGGGGGAAAGATCCCTTACACCACCACGTTTGCCAACTTTTCCACCGGTCGGGTATACGACCAGATCCGTCAATCCATCGCCTACAGTGAAAAAAACGTAAAGATCTGCGCATCCCATGCCGGGCTAACACTGGGAGAGGACGGCGCCACACACCAGATACTCGAAGACATCGGGCTGATGAAGATGCTACCGGGGATGACGGTGATCGTGCCCTGTGACTATGCACAGACAAAAGCCGCCACCGAAGCGATCGCCGATTATAAAGGACCCGTTTACCTTCGGTTCGGCCGGCCGTCCTGGCCCATCTTCACCACCGGTAAACCCTTTGAGATCGGAAAGGCCCAGGTATTTTCTGAAGGAACCGATGTATCCATCTTTGCCTGTGGTCACCTGGTTTGGAACGCGATACAGGCGGGTGTCATTCTGCAGGAAAAAGGCATCAGCGTGGAAGTGATCAATCTTCATACCATCAAACCCCTTGATGAAGCGGCTGTCATACATTCCCTCCAAAAAACAAAATGCGCCGTGACAGCCGAAGAACATAATATCATCGGCGGTATGGGGGATGTGATCGCCCAGGTGGCCGCGCGAAACTGCCCGGTACCCATAGAAATGGTGGGCACAAAAGATACGTTTGGCGAAAGCGGCACACCGGCCCAGCTCCTGAAAAAATATGGACTGGATATACCCGATATCGTAGCCGCCGCGGAAAAAGTGATGGCCCGCAAGAAGAACGGTTAACAGTTTGTTTTAAAGTATTCAGGCAGGTTCTTTCAAAAACGGACCTGCTTTTTTATTTTTAATACCGAAACGGCCATTAAACAAAATGCCATTCCAATATTCTAACCGGACCAAAGCCCCTGACGCATGTCCCTGACCACAACCAGTGATAGTGAATTGCTCGTACAATTCCGTAACCCGCTTACGAAAGAAAAAGCCTATACCCACCTCATTCGTAAATACCAGGAAAAACTATACTGGCATATCCGCAGAATGGTGGTGGAGCATGACGATGCCAATGACGTATTGCAGAATGTCCTGATCCGCGTTTGGAACGGGCTGGAAAATTTCCGGGAAGACAGCCAGCTATATACCTGGCTGTACCGGGTAGCTACCAATGAATGCCTGACCTACCTGGAACAGCTTAAGAAAAGGTCCTCGGTGAGCCTGAGTGATGTGGAAAGCGGTTTAAGCAACAAGATCAGGGCCGATAAACATTTTGACGCCAACCGGCTGGAGTGGAAATTACAACTGGCCATACAGCAATTGCCTGAAAAACAAAGAGTTGTATTTAGCTTAAGATATTATGATGAAATGCCATATGAAGAAATGAGCCGGGTGCTGGAAACCAGCGAAGGGGCGCTGAAAGCCAGTTATCATCATGCTGTTAAAAAAATAGAGGATTATATGCTGAATCATTAAACTTTGAATATTGAAAACCATCCAATTAAACGTCTCCCCGGCCATGGCACCCGGAAATGAAGAGAAATGACACAGAGAAACAACATATTACAGGAATTAAAAGAACTGAACAGCCCGCTGGCGTCCTATACGACGGAGTCCGTTTATTCCGTTCCGGAAGGATATTTTGAAGGGCTGGCTGCCACGGTGCTGTCGAGGATCAGGGCTATGAACTCCGTGAATAGCACTGAGGAGATTAAACAGCTTTCCCCGTTTATCGGCCAGTTGTCCGCTCAAATGCCTTATTCGGTACCTGCCGGGTATTTTGAAGAGTTGCCGGAACGAATGCTGCAGCGGGTTATTGCCGGTAATGAATCACTCAATGCAAAAGACGAAACAGCCACTCTCTCCCCTTTGCTGGGCAGCCTGAAAAAAACAATGCCCTACAGCGTACCGGAGGGATATTTTGAACAAATAAAAAGTCCCGCCGAAGAAGAAAAAACCGCAGGGGCGAAGATCATTTCAATCGGAAGCCGCAACTGGTTCCGTTATGCAGCCGCCGCGGTGGTGACGGGTATCATCGCGATCGCGGGATTCCTGATCCTGAAACCGAATAATGAGAAACCCGAAGGCGGAAAAGCATTGGCCAAGGTTTCCAAAGACATCAAGAAAATGAACCCCTCCCAGCAGGAAGACCTGATCGATTTCCTGGATGCGGGATTGAATGGCACGGAAACGGCACAGGTAAAAACAGACAACCGGTCGCAGGAAATAAAACAACTGCTGAAAGATATCCCGGAAGAAGAGCTGAAGATCTTCCAGGAACAGACAGAGGATATTGAGGACGTTTTAATGATAAATTAAGCAGTAGAAAATGAAAAAGTGGTTAGTCATACTGAGCTTATTTTTCGTTCCATCCGGGATCGTACTTGCCCAAACCGAAGCGGGAGAACCTACCCCCCAGGAAAGCAAGATAAGGGAACGGATGCAGGAGTATATCCAGAACCGGTTACACTTAAGCCGGAATGAAGCCGAACGGTTCACCCCGGTCTTTGTCCGTTATTTCCGCGAGTTCGCGGAAACCCACCGCGCCTACCGGGGCGACCGCCTGATCCTGCAGCAAAAGATCATCGATCTACGGCTCCGGTACCGGACCGAGTTCCGCCAGGTGATCGATGAACAGCGCGCCAATAAAGTGTACCATTTCGAGGACGAGTTTCGCAGGAAAGCGGCCGAGATCATCCGGGAAAACAGGAGAGACCGGCTCGAAGGCAAACCGCTTCGAAGAAACCGTTCCCTGGTGCAATAATTTTCTCAACTGGTGTTTTTCATAAGTTAGCAGACCCCGGATTCATCCGGGGTTTCTTTTTTCAGTCAAATTTCCATACCGCATTCCTTACATCGTGATAGAACAGGAAGGTCCATTTTTCCCGCCGGCCCTGCTCCCACCACTGCTGCCGGAATTCCATGGCCTTTTTACCGTTGAAATCATATTTGGCAACAAACCGGTGCTTCATTTGCTGCAACTGCGGCGCTTCATCTCCACCGAAGAAAATAGTATCAACTCCTTCCCTGATCCGGAATACCTGGTGATACGGTGAATGCGCGCCGGATACCTGGTAATGTATATAGCCGTCAATAATCCCGTCTCCATCCAGCAATTCGACCCGGCTGTTGTTGCGCAGCGATTCCAGTTCCTCCGTGATATAGGAGGGCGCTCCTTTTTCAAATGCGGTTACCAGTTCTTTCCGCTGTACATAATAAGTCGCATTCGGCAAGGAAAGCCTTCCGCCCAGCCCGTCCCTTTCTATACCCACGGCACCCGCATGATCTTTGTGCAAATGGGTTAATAACACTTTAGTCACTTCGCCCGGTCCGATACCGGCCTGCAACAGGTTACCGTGCAACTGCAAAGTGCCGTTTCGCTCAAAACCCAAACCGGTATCCAGTAATAAAATATCCCGGCTGGTAATAACCACAAAAGGCTGCACTTCCACCAGTAAACTGCCCGGGGATCTTTCATGCAGTGCATGCCTGTCCTCGTCAAACGGTATAAAATGCTTGGTCCTGTCGATAGTGAAAGTCCCTTCAGATAATGGAATTATTTTCATGGTTGATATAACTGCCCCCGCGGAATGCCCGATTGGTTGTTTCTGTTAATAATAAATTCCCGGCAAAGGTAAGATCGCCTACCGGTATACAAAGACGCACCCTACCAGGTATAAGTATTCGGAGTAAATAAGGAGATTCTATGTTTTGAGACCCAATCAACCATTTAACCAATCAACCAATTAACCAATTAACCATTTAACCAATTAACTAATTAACCACTTCACCGCAGCACCATCTGCCGGTCCCCATCCAGCCGGATGAGTATAAAAAGTAAAATGGTAAAAGTGAGCAAGGAGGTCCCGCCATAACTGATAAAAGGAAGGGGAATACCGATCACCGGGGCCAGGCCCACCGTCATGCCGATATTGATCACAATATGGAAAAAGAAAACCGAGGCCACTCCGTATGCATAGGCCCGGCTGAACGTACTTCGCTGCCGTTCCGCGATCGTAACGATCCGGAACAGGAGCAGCAGGTATAACCCCAGCAGTACGATGCTGCCGGTAAACCCGAATCCCTCGCCTACCGTACAGAAAATAAAATCGGTTCTTTGCTCGGGTACGAAATCATACCGGGTTTGCGTGGCATTCAGGATACCCTTTCCAAAGAACCGGCCGCTGCCAATGGCGATCTTGGACTGGCGCACGTTGTAACTGGTGCCGCTTTCCTTTTTCTTTTTGGCCTCGGCGCCGCTGAGTTCTTCTTTTTTCTCCTCATAGGGATTATCCTTTCCGAATAGATCATAGATCCGCTCCACCTGGTGCTTCTGCAGGACATTTTTAAAAATATACGGTACGGCAAAGCGCTGCACACCCACGCAAAGGGCCCAGATCAGGATCACGGTGAAGAGAAATCCCCTTTGCCTTTTAACCTGTCGCCGGTAAATATAAATGATGAAGGCGGTGATGGCCGTCAGGATGAGGGCCAGGATATCCGGTGAAATAACGATCGTGGCCACGATCAGCGCCGCCACGGCAAACCCGATCAGCAGAACGACGGAAGGCAAACCCTCCCGGTACATGACAATGAAAAAAGAAAAATAAACCAGGGCCAGCCCGGTTTCGCTCTGCAGAATGGTTAGCGCGGCGGGGAAAAGCGCAATGGCCGCCGCCACGAACTGCGATCTTGTTTTGGTGAAATCCGTTTCGGGACGCGACAGGTACTTGGCCAGGGCAAGCGCGACAAATATTTTACAGAATTCCGCCGGCTGGAAGTTAAAGGCCCCCATCTTGATGATCGACTCGGTTCCCTTGATATTGGAGTGAAACGGGAATACAAGGAGCAGGGTGAAAATGCCGATGGCATAACCCAGGTTAGCCGTCGCGGCAAAGAATTTACTATCGGTGAGCAATATGAAAAACGCAAGGATGCCGCCGATCAGGAAAAAGAAAAACTGTTTGCTGTAATCCGTTTTGAACCGCAGGAAACTCTGGATCACAGGATCACCCTCCTTATAGGTTGCCGCGAAAATGGCCGTCAGCCCGATGCCCACCAGCAACAGGTAAATACCTACCAGGCTCCAGTCGATTCCTTTTGATATGGCCGGGTTGCGCTGGTTCATTTTACCTGGCGTTTTTCGGGTGATCTTCCGGGAATGATCCGGCCCTGCAGGGAATCGGGCAACAGCATGCTCTTAGTCGCCGGTTTTTCGCCGGTTGTATCCCTTGAAGATTTCTTATTCGTTTTCTGCCCCTGCTTCAGTTCCGTTTCGGTGGGGTTATCCTCCGATTGAAGGGTATCCTTGATGTTCTTCAGTTCATTCTTCAGGTTTTTCTCCTCTTCCCTGGCTTTACGGATAGAGTCCTTTTGCCGCATTTTATCCAGCATCATTTTCGGGATCAGGTTCAACCCCGCCATCCTGTCTACCAGGCCCTTCCGTTTATCCGAAATGGTATCATTAATATATTTTTCTATCATCAGGCTTACGATTGGTGCGGCGTAGGTACCGCCGTATCGACCTGCGTTTTCCACCACGCACATGATGGCGATCTTCGGATTTTCCCTGGGCGCAAAAGCGCAGAAGAAGGAGTGGTTGGGCTGTTTCACCCCGCGGTAATAGTTCTCCACGGTACCCGTTTTACCGCAGATGGCAATCCCTTCCACTCTGGATCCCCGCCCGGTACCGCTTTCCATTACCCCCTGCATGCCATCGTGTACCGCCTCAAAAATACTGTCAGGGATATTGATCGGTACAATACGTTGCTTAAACCGTTCCAGTAATCCATACTTATCCCCGCCCTCTATCGAGTCCACCACATGCGGAATGATATACCATCCCTTATTGGCGATATAAGCCATTTCGTTGGCCACCTGTAACGGCGTGGCCGTTACCTCGCCCTGCCCGATGCTAACGGAACGAAAGGTGCAGAAACCCCATTTCCCGCTGCCGTATTGTTTATTAAAAAATTCGGGTGTGGGTATCATTCCCTTTTGCTCGGTGGGCACATCCACGCCCAGCTTATGACCGAGTCCGAAGGCATACATGTAGTTATTCCAGCTCCGGAGACTGCTGTCGATAGTGGGATACTTGGGGTTATTAATCACCCGCTGCATCACATTCGCGAAATAGGTATTGCAGGAGTGGGTGATACCGGTTGACAGGTAATACGTGCCGGGATCGAGACAGCCCATGGGCCTGCTGCTGCCGCAGCCATAAAATGCTCCACTGCAACTGAAGGTGGTCCTCGTATTGATCACTCCTTCGGACAAACCCACCAGGGCCTGCAGGGTCTTAAAAGTGGAACCCGGGGCATAACTCGCATTCACGGCACGGTTCAGCAGGGGTAGACGGGGGTCGGTGTAGAGCTCGGAAAAATGTTTTCTTCTTTCAGCGCCGGTCAGGTATCCCGGAATATAGGTAGGACTGCTTACCATGGCAATTACACCGCCGGTTTGGGGATCGATGGCCACGATGGAGCCCACTTTATTGGTCATCAGTTTTTCCCCGAACTCCTGCAAGTCGATATCAATACTGGTATACAGGTTGCTTCCCGCCACCGCCTCCACATCCATGGCACCCCCTTCATACGAACCCTGGATCCTGCTGAAGTTATCCTTGATCAGGTACTGGGTTCCCCTTTCACCCATCAGCGCTTTTTCATAACTCGCTTCCAGCCCGGTCATACCGGCGTAATCCCCGCTCACATATCCTTCCTCCGCATGTTTTTTAAGGTAATTGGTATCCACCTCCCCGAGGTACCCGAAAATATTGGCCCCGGCATTAAATGGGTAGGACCGGATGGGCCGTTCCTGTACATAAAATGCTTTTGCAAACTTCCAGAGGTTCTCCTGTATACGGGCGAATTTTTGCGGGGACAAAGAAGCCTCAAACACGGATGGCTTTTGAGAACTGTTACGGATGATGGCGGAAATGACCCGGTTGCGAAACTCGGCCGTATCGATTTCCATCAGGCGGCAGAAGAACAGGGTGTCGATCCCCCTGAGCTGCGCCGGAGTGACCATCAGGTCGTGCGTGAGCGTATTATTGACAATGGCCTTGCGGTTCCGGTCAAACACGAGCCCCCGGGGGGGATAGATCGTTTTTTTCAGGATGGCATTTTCATCGGCCATCGCCCGGAACTTGCCGGAGATCACCTGCAGGTAGAACAACTGACCCGTAATGAACAGGAAAGCGACCAGGAAAATAAGGCGGATGATACGGCTTCTTGATTGGTTGAACACAGGCATTGCTCGGCAAAAATCAGGCTAAGATCCTTTCCCCCCGTTTGGCGGATACACGCACGGGTTGAACAGGAAGAAAAAAAAGAAATTGATTACTGAAATGCAATGTACGAATTGCCAAACGCCGCTACCAAATCTATTTGAAAATACAGGTGGATTTATGATTTTTTTTCAGCCTGTACCTGTTAGCCTTACGCCGTATTTGTCCGGAACTTCAGCTTCCGGGGCCATAGCAGTTCCATGGCGAATATCATCAGTACACTGATGCCCGTTGTGGCAACCACTTTAATGATGAAATCCAGGAAGCTCCCGAAACTCAGCCATTCCAGGAATACCATGTAGCCGTGATGCAGCAGCGTTAATACCAGTACATACACCGCGTAAGGGGTCCATTGCATCGCCAGCGGGGAGGGCTCCCGGTAATTGAACTCCGATGTATCCCGGGGTGTGAGGATCCCGATCAGAAAGGGTCTCACATAGGCGATCAGCGTGCAGGCGGCCGCGTGAAGACCGGGTGTCATGGTAAAATAATCCAGCGTGAGCCCGGTAAGGAACCCAATGACCAGCAGCCATTGCCGCGAAACGGAAAAAGGAAGCCAGAGCAGGAAAAGGTAATAAATATAGGGGGTGATGAACCGGTGCAGGTGCGGGATCTTGTTCAGCAGGTACACCTGTACCAGGATAAAGAAGGCAAAACGGGCTATATTTCTTAGAAAATCATTCATCTCGGTCCTTTGGCGGATTCCATTTTCTTTTTTGTTTCCTGGTCCAGCCGGGTCTGTTCGGAAAAATCGGTGTTCTCCAGAATATGAACCTGCTGGAGATTATAAAAATTGGCCGCTGTTTTCACTTTCAGCTCATACATGCCGGTTGTGTTATCGAGCCGGATAGCATCCACCGTCCCTACGATATATCCGGGCGGGTAATTGAAAGATACGGGGCTGGTCAGCACCGTGTCGCCTTTTTTCACTTCCACCGTTTTGGGTATTTTTTTCAGCACCAGGTACCGGGGGTCCTTCCCGTCCCATTCGGCGGTGCCGAAATCGCCGCTTCGCTTCAGCGAGGCGCTCACCGAGTTCTGCACATGCAGGAGGCTCATCACCTGGGCGAAATTGGGGCTCACATTGACTACCACACCCACTACGGCCCCATCGGAACTGAGTACGGCCATATTATCCTTAATTCCCTGTGCCGATCCCCGGTTGACCTGGATATAATTTTTTTGCGAACTGATCGTATTATATACTACCGTGGCAGGGCGGAAAATATACCGCCGGTAATTCCCCAGCGTGTCATAGGGCAGTGAGTCACGCACCAGTTGCATATTCGTGTCATGAAACGAAAAATTACCCGGCCGCAGGTTCATCAAAGAATCATTCAGTCGGTGCACCCGCCGGTTCTCCTCTTTCAGTGAGAAATAATCCTCGACCTTGTTATACTGCGTGTTGATCCGCCCCGTGGCCTCGTTGGCGATCCCCAGGAATTTCGCCCGGTGAAACCGGTTATAGTTGAATAAAAACCAGAGGGCCAGTCCCTGAAGTATCAGGAAACTGAAAAAAGTTTTGTAACGACCTATGAAGAGGAAGATGTTTCTCATGAAAAATAAAAGGTACAAGGCACAAGGTACAAGGTACAAGACGCTTCGTAGCTTGATCCTTCAATCTTGTGCCTTGTACCTTGCACCTTGTGCCTTTATTAATCTATCTCATCACAAACGGATACCTGTCATAATTCTTCAGCGCAATACCGGTGCCTCTTACTACGCTTTTCAGGGGGTCATCGGCCACATGTACCGGAAGTTTGATCTTATTGCTGAGACGTTTGTCGAGCCCCCGCAGCAGCGCCCCGCCACCGGTGATATAAAGTCCGCGCCGGTAAATATCGGCGGCCAGTTCAGGGGGCGTTTGTTCCAGCGCCTTCAGGATGGCTTCCTCGATCTTAAAGATGCTTTTATCGAGCGCTTCGGCGATCTCCTGGTAACTGACCATGATCTGCTTGGGAATACCGGTAACCAGGTCGCGGCCGTTCACCGGGAAATCATCCGGGGGGTTATCTATCTCTTTCATGGCCGCGCCTACCTGTATCTTGATCTGTTCGGCGGTTCTTTCACCGATCAGTAAACTGTGATAACGGCGCAGGGCCTCCATGATATCCGCGGTGAATTCATCGCCCGCGATGCGGATGCTCTGGTCGCATACGATTCCCGCCAGCGCGATCACCGTGATGCCGGTGGTACCACCCCCGATATCAATGATCATGTTGCCGACCGGTTCTTCCACATCAATTCCTATACCAAGCGCGGCGGCCATGGGTTCATGTATGAGATAAACTTCCTTCGCGCCCGCCTGTTCGGCACTGTCGCGCACCGCCCTCTTCTCCACTTCGGTGATCGAAGAGGGAATGCAGATCATCATCCTCCAGCTTGGGGGGAAAAGCGGTTTTTTGGGATAGACCAGCTTGATCAGTTCCCGGATCATCAGCTCGGCGGCGTTGAAGTCGGCGATCACCCCGTCTTTCAGCGGACGCACTGTACGGATGCTCTCATGCGTTTTTTCGTGCATCATCAGCGCTTTCTTACCCACCGCCAGCACTTCCTTGGGGTTGTTGCGGTTCAGGGCTACAATGCTCGGTTCGTTCACCACCACTTCATCGTTGTGTATGATCAGGGTATTGGCTGTACCCAGGTCGATGGCTATCTCTTGTGTAAACCAGTTGAAAAGTCCCATTAATTTATATCGGATTTTACCTGTCTTACGAGAGACAGGTTGAGGGCAAAGGTGGTGCAAATAATCCGAATTATCAAAGGGAAACCATGGGGAGAACAAGTTTTTCCGGATTGCATTACAGCATTTATTATTTCCCGGGCAGACCGTGATCGTTATTTTTGCTCCGGCATTTTTACGATGGAAATTTTACTCATTTGCGCGGTCGCTTTTTTCGCCTCCGGACTTACCCTTTTCTCGGGGTTCGGCCTGGGCACACTCCTCTTACCGGTTTTTGGTCTTTTCTTTCCGGTTGATATAGCCATCGCCATGACAGCCATCGTGCATTTCCTGAATAATATTTTCAAACTGTTCCTTTTTAAGGATCATATCCGGATCCCGGTGCTGCTTCGGTTCGGCATCCCTTCGGTACTGGCCGCACTGGCCGGCGCTTTGCTGCTGGACCATCTCGGGAAGATCGAACCCATCATGAGTTATACCCTGGGGAATAACCTGCACCATATTGTGTTCCTCAAAGTGGTTATAGGCGTGTTGATGATCATCTTCGCCTGTTTTGAACTGATCCCCGCATTGAAAAAGCTGTCACTCCCGCCTGCCTATCTGCCTTTGGGAGGGGTGCTCAGCGGTTTTTTCGGCGGACTAAGCGGGCACCAGGGAGCCCTTCGCAGCATATTCCTGTTACGGCTGAATCTTTCAAAGGAACAATTCATCGGCACGGGCATCGCCGTGGCCTGTCTGATTGATATTTCAAGGCTGAGCATATATGCCATGCATATCCGGAGTGCCGGCGCTTCCCTGAACTACAGCTGGCTGACGGCTGCGACCATATCCGCTTTTGCCGGGGCCTGGCTGGGAAACCGGGTCCTGAAAAAGATTACGATCGGAATTCTACACTATATCGTAGCGCTATTTATCATCTTGTTTTCCATCGCATTGATCGCCGGGCTGGTTTAATTTCTTCCGGATTTGATTTTTTGGCACAGTAATCGCAAGTGAGGGGCGGAAACTGAACCCTTCCGCAAAATCTTGTTTATGCGTAAACTAATTATTGTTCTCTTGTCAGTATTTATCGTATCTGCTTCGCAGGCCCAAAGTAAAAGCGCCAACAGTTCTTCTTACCGAACCGCGTTGGGTGTGAAAGTCTGGGACGGCGGGGGAATATCCTTCAAGCATTTCCTGCACAGCCAGGGCGCGCTGGAGCTGATCGGTTATTTCTGGAACCGGGGCAGCCGCATTACCGGGCTTTATGAGATCCATGGCCCTATCAACGGTGCTCCGGGTCTGCAATGGTATATCGGTCCGGGGGCGCATGTCGGTTTTTATAACAACAAGTACGGCGACGGTTCTTTTATAGGGGTCGACGGCGTGATCGGCCTGGATTACAAGTTCAGGGGAGCGCCTATCAATATTTCGCTCGACTGGCAGCCTTCATTTGAATTCGGGGATAACCGCGGGTTTGTGAGCAGCTGGGGCGGACTTGGCGTGCGGTATACTTTTTGACGAGTACCCGTCACGTTAAATGGCTGTAAATCCCAACTGTCGCTCAATGGATACCGGGAGCGCCGGGAGTTTTCTTCTTTCGATCAGGAAGCTGTTTAACTGGGCGATCTCACGGAAGATATAATGTTTGTCAGCCGCCGCTTTCAGGTAGTCCTTCCCGGTGCTGCCGCCGGTGCCGATCCGGGTACCGATCATCCGGTGTACCATGTTCATGTGACGGTATCGCCAGGAACTCAGCTGTTCGTCAATATCCAGCAATCCATGCATCAGCTGAAAAGGTAACTGCAACAGCGGGTAACCGCGATATAGCATGATAAACAGGGCCGCCCGGCAGGCAGCGGGGGATAAGGAATGACCCGGCAAAGTGGCTTCCCCCATGAAGAGTTCGTCAAAGGCGGCTATATTGTTTTTCTCCGCTTCGGCCAGGCTTCCCCGGTAGATGTTGCGATAGTCTTCCCAGAAAGACGGATCGGCCCCCTCCTTATGAAAGGGCATCCGTTCCAGCCAGGCGTTCACCAGTTGCAGCAGCGACTGGCCGCTTTCCGCCCTTTTGATGAGTTCCACATGCTGCGGGCGCAGCTGGGAGGTGTAATATTCCTTCCCGTGTCTTTCTTCAAACTTCAGACCGAGTTTGGCTTCCAGTTCCTTGAACTGCCAGCTCTGGAATCCCGATGCAGGCCGGAGCATGTCGCGGAAATCCAGGAAATCCATCGGCGTCATCGTTTCCAGGATATCGATCTGCTGCACCAGCACCCGGAGGATCGTTACGCAGCGGTTCAGCCGGTGCACTACGGTTTGCAGTTCGGGAGAGTTGTCGTTCATCGCGGGTTTGCCCATGATCGCCGCCACCGCGTCCACTTCATGATGAAGTTGCTTGAACCAGAGTTCATAAGCCTGGTGGATGATGATAAAAAGCATTTCATCATGCGCCGGCAGGCCTCTCCTGTCACTTTCCGGAAACTGCGCGTTCAGTATTTTATCCAGCTGAAGATAGTCGTGGTAATGAACTTCACCGGGCATAATGAGGATTTGTACAAATGTAAAGAAAGACGGAGGAAAGCTGCTCGTAGCTATTAGCTCAAAGCTGGCAGCTTTTATTCAAACTCATACCCGATATCACTCCGGTATTCCATCCCGGTGAAGGAGATCTTTTGTAACTCCTCTTTTGAAATTTCAACGGCATCAAAAACAGACCGGCCGTAAGAGGTAACACAGAGAACGCGACCCCCGTTGGTTACCACCTTTCCGTCTTTTATGATCGTACCCATCTGGAATACGATGCTGTCTTCGGGGTTGATATCACCGATCCCGGTAATCACATGCCCCTTTTTATATTCGCCGGGGTATCCTCCGCTTACGGCTACCACGGTACAGGCTGTGCGTTCATCCGTTTCAATGTTCACTTTATCGAGCCGCTGACCGGCGGCCGCATTCAGCAACTCCGCCAAATCGTTCTTCAGCCGGGGAATCACCACTTCCGTTTCCGGATCGCCCATGCGGCAATTGTACTCGATCATAAAAGGATCCCCGTTCACGATCATCAGTCCGAAAAAGATAAACCCCCGGTACTCGAGCCCCTCCTTTTTCAGACCCTCAACCGTTGGCTGTATGATCCTGTCCCGGATCCGTTGTTTCAGATCCTCCGTGGCAATGGGTACCGGGCTCACCGCCCCCATGCCGCCGGTATTGGGACCCGTATCGCCCTCGCCCACCCTTTTATAATCTTTGGCTTCGGGGAGTACCACATAATTCTTCCCGTCCGTCAACACGAAAACGGAGATCTCAATTCCCTTCAGGAATTCTTCTATCACCACTTTTTTACCGGCTTCGCCGAATTTGGCCCGTTGCACCATCAGTTCAAACTCCGCGATCGCTTCGAGGTGGTTCTCGCAGATCACCACCCCTTTGCCCGCGGCCAGCCCGTCGGCTTTCAATACAATGGGTAGCGGATGACTGCGGAGATATTCCACCCCTTCCTGGTAATTCTGCTCTGTGAATTCCTTATACGATGCGGTCGGGATTCCATGCCGTTGCATAAATGCCTTTGCAAAGGCTTTACTCCCCTCCAGCTGGGCGCCGTATTGATCCGGACCGATAACGTCAAGATTGTGCAGTGCGGGATCACTGATCAGGTAATCCGTAATGCCTTTTACCAGCGGCTCTTCCGGGCCTACCAGCACGAGGCTGATCTGATGTTTTATACAGGCATTTTTAATCCCCTCAAAATCCGAAAGGGATATATCGAGATTCGTTCCGCACTGCGCCGTACCCGCATTCCCGGGGGCAATGAATAAAGATTCGCAAAGAGGGCTTTGCGCGATTTTCCAGGCGAAAGTATGCTCCCTTCCGCCGGAGCCTAAAATAAGGATACGCATAACTTAATTAACGTGGTTCCGTTAGTTACCGGGATCAATGCGTTGCGAATATCGGGTGTATCCGTTAAAGTTGACCACAAAAGTTCCCCGGTTCATAAATTTCTGTATTTTGGTTCTGCTAACACCTGTTCACTCTGATTAGTCATTAAATAAACCTGTATGAACCAACCAGCCAATGCGGGCAAACACCCAAAGGCCCTCTACGTACTTTTCTTTACCGAAATGTGGGAACGATTCGCTTACTATTTAATGGTAGGCATCCTGCTGATCTATATGACCGATACCACCACCGGGGGCAAGGGTTTCTCGGGACGGATCGGGGCCGATATTGTGGGTAGTTTCATAGCGCTGGTCTATCTCACTCCGTTTATCGGTGGTTTGATCGCCGACAGGTACCTGGGATATATCAAATCCATTTTTCTCGGGGGATCGCTTATGGCAGCCGGTTATCTCGGGCTCGCTCTTCCCGGGGATACGGCCATGTTCATTTCCCTGGCGCTTGTCATCGTCGGTAACGGGTTCTTCAAACCCAATATCTCCACGCTTCTTGGAAACATTTATAACCGCGAAGACCTGAAACCGCTTAAGGACAATGCTTATAACATATTTTACATGGGGATCAACATCGGCGCCTTTGTCTGCAATTTCGTGGCGGCTTATTTGCGGAATGCTTACGGCTGGGGTTATGCGTTTTCAGCAGCTGGTATTGGATTGATCATCGGTTTGATCATTCTGGCTATTTCCCTGAAGAATAAAGAAATAAAGGAAGCGGACGTTAAAAAACCGGTGCAGGCCGAAGACATGCCGCTGTCGAGGATCCTTTCCACTGTATTCCTCCCTGCCATCATAGCGGCGCTGATCGGCTGGTTCGGTCCGACGGCCTTATTCGGTTCGCCCATCATGGGCACCCAGGCCAACGACGCCTTTATTTTCGCCTGCCTGCCGGTCATCGCATTTTACATATCGCTTTGGGTAAGGGCAAAGGGCCAGGACAAAAAGGGGATCGGGGCGTTGTTATTCATTTTTGCGATCGCGATCGCCTTCTGGACGATCTATAACCAGAATGCCACCGGCCTGACGGTTTGGGCGGAAAAACATACCGACCGGACCGCATCTCCTACCACGGAGAAGATCACCAGCGCCATATTTCCCATGCAGAAAGTGACCGATACGCTGCGCATGACCAATAAACTGGATGAATACATGCGGGTGGTAAAGGACGACAGCGGCAATGCAGTCCAGGCAATGGGCCCGGATCCCTATTTTGTTAACGTACCGAAAGATCAATGGCCGCAGGGTAAGGAAGTGAAACTAACGAATACGGAGTTGTTCCAGTCCATCAACCCGCTGTTCATCGTACTGCTGACCCTGTTCTTCGTCCCCTTCTTTAGCTGGTTACGTAAACGGGGTAAAGAACCTACTACGATGTCCAAATTCGGAATGGCCATGTTCATCTCGGGACTATCGGCCCTCGTGATGGTATTCGCCATCATGTCGGTACCCTCAATCTATACCCATAAAGCCTCTGCCATCTGGCTATGGCTCACTTATTTCATCTTTACCATCAGCGAAATATTCCTGAGCCCGATGGGGCTTTCGCTCGTATCCAAATTATCGCCCGGCAGGTTAACGGCACTAATGATGGGAGGCTGGTTCCTTTCCACTTCCATCGGTGGCAAGGTTGCCGGTGTAATGACCAGCTTCTGGGAAGATTTTACCGACAAGAAAATGTTCTTCCTGCTGCTGGTCGCGGCGGCCTTTATCGGCGGCATCCTGATCTATTCCCGGATCAAGTCGCTGAACCAGATCGTCAAAGACAAGACCGGTTCACATTAACCCTTTTTACCTGTCACAAAAAGGTGGCTCCAGCGGCCACCTTTTTTATTTGCACAGTTCCATTTTTATTATCTTGACCGTTTAAACGTTGTCGCCATGTGGAAAAAACACCCGAAAGCCCTGCCCTTTCTTTTCTTTTCTGAAATGTGGGAACGGTTCGGCTATTACCTGATGATCGGGATCTTCACCCTGTACCTCAAAGATGTCAAGACGGGTTATTCCAT
>CAYRHU010000005.1:71941-77955 GCA_964424155.1 uncultured Chitinophaga sp. | reverse complement strand
GTTAATTGGTTGATTGGTTGATTAGGCTTTATCGTATTAAGACCTATAAAATTGGATACTGCGTATTAGTTTAAATATTTTAAACACACTTTATCTTACCATCAATAAGACACTTCGAATTATAGGACCCAATTAACCATTTAACCAATCAACCAATCACCCAATCCCCTCAAACCGGTACCCCTTCCGGGAAAATTCCTCCAGCAGCAACGGCAAAGCATGACTCATCCGGTCCCACGCTTTCTCACTGTCATGAAAAACGATGATATCCCCGTCTGAAATCCTGTTCCGGATCCGCCGGTAACAACGCTCCGGGCTCAGGTCAGTGACCCAATCACCGGCCAGGATATTCCACATGACGATTTTTACCGATGCGTCTTCCCGGTGCAGCTGCCGGATCTGCGAGCGGCTGATTCTCCCGTATGGCGGGCGAAACAACCTGCTTTTTATATGCGTACCGGCTTCATGTATATCGGCCAGGTATTCTTCGTCCGGGGTCTTCCACCCGTTGATATGATGCTGCGTGTGATTGCCCGTGGAATGTCCTTCCGCAAGCACCCGCTGGTAAATGGCAGGATACTTTACCACGTTTTCCCCGATACAAAAAAAAGTGGCCCGGGCCCGGTGCTTTTTTAAAGTATCCAGTACAAAAGGAGTGATCGTTGGGTGCGGACCGTCATCAAAACTCAGGTAAAGGGTTTTCTCCGGTCCTTTCATATCCCAGAGACAACCCGGGTATAATTTTTTAAGCCAGCCCGGGGTGCGGACAAAAAACCGGTCCTTTTTGAAAAATGAAAAAATGCTTTTCTTCCGGGCTTTCTGGTAATGTGGCGCGATCAGGGGCATAAAACAAAGATACAATCGGCGCTGCTCCGATAGCCGGATTAAAGCGGTTCAGGCGCTGGTTATCAGGGAAACAGAATAAACCGTTTCACCTGTGTTTCGTTTTTATCTTTGCCAGTATGAGCAATAAAGTCAGGGTCCGCTTCGCCCCCAGCCCCACGGGTGGTTTGCACCTGGGCGGCGTACGGACCGTACTATACAATTACCTGTTCGCCAAAAAACACGGTGGTGATTTCATTGTGCGAATCGAGGATACCGATCAGAGCCGTTATGTTCCCGGGGCGGAAGAATACATCTTCGATACCTTGAAATGGTGCGGTCTCGAACCGGATGAAAGCGTGCAGCATGGAGGTGGTTATGGTCCCTACCGGCAAAGTGAAAGAAAAGAAACCTACCGCCAGTATGCGGAACAACTGGTCAAAGAGGGACATGCCTATTATGCTTTTGATACGCCGGAAGAACTGGAAAAAATGCGGCAGGATCATAAATCGGAGCATAATCCTTCGCCGCAATATGATCATTCGATAAGGCTGAAAATGCGGAACTCACTTTCCTTACCGGGGGAAGAATCCCGCATACTGCTGGATGGGGGGATCAAACACGTGATCCGGATCAAAATGCCGGAAAATGTAACCGTAACATTCACCGATATGATCCGCGGAGAAGTAAGTTTTGATACTTCCACGGTGGATGATAAGGTGTTGCTGAAAGCCGACGGCATGCCCACCTATCACCTGGCTGTTGTAGTGGATGACTATTTAATGAAGATCAGCCATGCCTTCCGCGGCGAAGAATGGCTGCCTTCCGCCCCTGTTCATATCCTGCTCTGGAAATACCTTTTCGGTCTTGAAAACATGCCGCAATGGGCGCATTTCCCGCTGATACTGGGTCCCAGCGGCAAACTCAGCAAAAGAGACGGGGCCAAATACGGCTTCCCCGTTTTTGCCATGAACTGGACCGATCCGAAGACGGGTGAACTCACCGAAGGATTTAAGGAAAAAGGATTTCTTCCCGAAGCTTTCATCAATTTACTGGCGCTCCTGGGCTGGAACGACGGGACCGAACAGGAGATCTTTTCCAAAGAAGAATTGATTGAAAAATTCTCCATGGACCGGGTGCACAGCGGCGGGGCGAAGTTCGATTATGAAAAGGCGAAGTGGTTCAATCATGAATGGATTAAGCGGTCTACAGCCGACAGTCTGCAGTCCACAGTCAGAACACTCCTGGAAAAGAGCGGCATTTCCGGGGCCGATGACGCTATGCTGGAGAAAGTGACCGGACTGGTAAAGGATCGCTGTACGCTTTTGACTGATTTCGTGCAGCAGTCTTCTTTCTTTTTTATTTCACCCGAATCCTTTGATGTAGACTCGGTGAAACCGAAATGGAACGAGGCGAAGAAGCTCTTTTTCGCCGAGCTGGTGCGGAATTATGAACTGTCGGCAGGCTGGGATCCGCACACCCTCGAGAATAATTTCAAAGAGATCGCGGCGGTGAATGATATTAAACCCGGTGAACTGATGCTTCCTTTCCGGATCATGCTGGTGGGCGGCAAATTCGGTCCGGGTGTTTTTGATATCGCCGCGGTGTTGGGAAAAGAAGAAACGCTTCACCGGATCAGCCGGGCGGTGGCCGCGTTCAACGCAGCGTAACAACAGATACGGGTGAAGCAACCATTCATACATCAGCATGAAAAGAGCCGAACCATACTGGCCATTGATCCTGGCACTGGCCCTGTTGAAATTTTTACTCCCCATCCTTCTCCAGGATCCGGTTTACGAATTGCAGCGTGATGAATTACTCTATTATGAACAGGGCCAACACCCCGCCCTGGGTTATCTGGAGAACCCACCCCTGATCGCCTGGCTGGGCACGGTCTCATCCTGGTTCGGGGGTTCAATGGCGTGGATCAAATTATGGCCCTGTCTCTTTGGAGCCGCCACCCTGGTCATCACCTGTATGATAACCGCGGAACTGGGCGGGAAGCTGTTCGCGCAGTTCATCGCGGGACTCTCGCTGGTTACCGGCGCTTATATGCGGATCCATTTCCTCTTTCAGCCCAATATCCTGGATATCTTTTTCTGGACACTGGCGGTATATTTTATCATCCGGTGGATCCATGACAACCACCCGGCCTTCCTGTTTGGGTTCACGTTCAGCCTGTCCCTGGGCTGGTGGGGAAAATATTCCATCGTGTTCATGGGCGCCGCCCTTTGCCTGGCATTATTATTATCCCGGCACAGGAAAATTTTCACGGAAAAAAAATTCTGGATCGCCGCGGCATTCGCCCTTTTGCTTATCGTTCCGAATTTACTTTGGCAATACCGGCATAACTGGCCGCTGCTGCATCACATGAAGGAGTTAAGGGAAACCCAGTTACGGTATCTGAATCCCGCTGATTTTCTCATGGAGCAGTTCCTCATGCTTTTCCCGGTTTTACTGCTGTGGACAGGCGGACTGATCTGGCTATTCAAAAAACCTTCATGGCGCTTTATTGCCGTTGCTTACATTTTTGTACTGGCTTTACTGCTTTGGGGAAGCGGCAAAAGCTATTATGCGCTCGGCGCCTATCCCATGCTGCTGGCCGCGGGCGGAACGGCCTGGGAACATTGGCTGTCGCGGGGCGTATGGAAACGTTATGTGTTAACCGGCCTGATTCTCGTTTTTACGCTTTTATTCGTGCCCATCTTATTACCGGTTTGGAAGCCGGAAAAGCTGGCGTCTTTTTACCGGCGATCGGGCATTGCGAAAACCGGCGTGCTGAAATGGGAGGACGGGAAAGATCATTCGTTGCCGCAGGATTTTGCAGATATGCTTGGCTGGAAGGAACTGGCGGAAAAAACAGAAAAGTTTTTCCGGGCATTGCCGGATTCTGTCAAAGAACATACGATCATATTTGGCCGTCATTATGGTCATGCCGGCTCACTGAAATTTTACAGTCGTAATTTGGATATGACCGGGAAAGTGATATCCGATAACGGCTCATTTATCCTCTGGGTTCCGGGAGATCTTACGATGAGGCACCTGCTCTTTATCGGGCGAAGAATGCCTGATAAGGATGATGAGGTGTTTCAGCATTTTGGAAAAGTATCGGTGATCGATTCTGTCGGGAATCCCTACTCGCGGCAATATGGCGACAAACTGATCTTCTTTGAAAATATCGACTCCTCCGGCTTAAGGATGGCAATTGACGGGTTAAAGGAAATGAAGCGGCGATTCAACCGGTAGTCATTAGGGTACATTTCTTATTTTCGCCAAATATTTTTATTATGAACAGACCCATCCGCGTACTGGTGGCCAAAGTGGGACTCGACGGGCACGACCGCGGCGCGAAAGTGATCGCCGCTGCACTGCGCGACGCCGGCATGGAAGTCATTTACACCGGTCTCCGCCAGACTCCGGAGATGGTGGTACAGGCCGCCCTCCAGGAAGATGTGGATGCGATCGGTATCAGCATTCTTTCCGGGGCGCACAATACGGTTTTTCCGAAAGTAATCGCACTGATGAGGGAAAAAGGGTTGACTGATGTTTTGCTTACAGGCGGCGGGATCATCCCCGATGATGATATGAAGACCCTGAATGAACAGGGCGTTGGGAAACTCTTCGCACCCGGTACACCCACTTCCGAGATCAGCGGTTATATTACAGAATGGGTGAAAGAGCACCGGAGTTTTTGACCGGGAAGCCCCCTTAAAAACAAGAGTGAACATGCGGTTACATATTTGCAAAAAATGGATGCTATTCCTGGTTATTGGGTTTCAAACAGGATTAATCACAGCCCAGCCCCTGAAATCATTCAGTCTGACCCTGCGGGCCGACAGCAATCAATACCTCAGTTTTAAAAACCGGGTAGCCTATACAGAATCCGGTGCCGAAGCTGAAAAGGATGTGATTGATCTCGCCTTAATGCTGACATCCGCAGATTCCGGGAACACGCTGGAGTGGTACAACCTGAAAAAGGACAATGAAAAAGTGCCGGAACGATTGACCGGTACGCGAACAGGAATCGTGGCGATGAGTTTTGACCGGGAACAATTTGATAAATGCAGGACCACTGCCGACCTGGACCGGATGACAGGGCATATTTCGGTGAATTCATACTCGCATTTCGCCGTGATCGGTCATGACAGCCAGGTTCAGTATCCCTGTTTCCTGGCCCGGACGGAAGCGGGGAAAAAGGCTTTGCTCTTTATTAGCTCCCTGAATGGAAACCGGTATACGGTTTACGTTAAACTGCAGGAATAATTCATTCTTTAAACGCAATCGAAAACATAATTTAACCCGTCTCAACCACCTGTTATGTATAACACCCTGCTTGTCCAGACCGAAAATAATATTTGCACTCTTACCATCAATCGCCCCGATAAACTCAATGCGCTTAATAAGGAAGTGTTTGCCGACCTGAACATGGCCCTGGATGAGATCGAAAAGGATCCGGAGATCAAATCAGTCATCATCACCGGGGCGGGACCGAAAGCCTTTGTAGCCGGCGCCGACATCACTGAATTTTCCGGGTTGGATAAAGAACAGGCCATGGCCCTTGCCAAAAGAGGACAGGACACTTTCGCGCGTATCGAAAATTCATCCAAACCCATTGTGGCCGCGGTCAACGGTTTCGCGCTGGGCGGCGGCTGCGAACTGGCTATGAGCTGTCATTTCCGGGTGGCTTCCGAAAACTCGAAATTCGGACAGCCGGAAGTGAACCTCGGACTGATCCCGGGTTACGGAGGCACGCAACGCCTGGTGCAGCTGATCGGTAAAGGGAAAGCCATGGAGCTTCTTTTGTCGGCGCATCTGATCGACGCCGCGGAAGCCAAATCACTCGGGTTGGTGAATTATGTCACCACCCCCGAAACTCTTTTAGAGCACACCCAAAAAATACTCGCGATTATCAACAGCAAAGCCCCGTTGGCCGTAGCCGGCTGCATCAAAGCGGCCAATGCCGTTTTCGATGAAAGCCGTGACGGTTATGCGCTGGAGATCGAAGAGTTCGGCAACGCGTTCGCCACCGATGACATGAAGGAAGGAGTGGCCGCTTTCCTGGAAAAACGTAAGGCGAATTTCTGTGGGAGATGAATCTTAAATACAAGTTCGTTACATAGTTGTTGGGCCACGAAACCACACGAAAAAACACGAAATGTAAATGGTGAGGATCGATTTCGTGTTAGTTCGTG
>CAYRHU010000005.1:12768-71841 GCA_964424155.1 uncultured Chitinophaga sp. | reverse complement strand
ACATAGTTGTTGGGCCACGAAATCACACGAAAAAACACGAAATGTAAATGGTGAGGATCGATTTCGTGTTAGTTCGTGTTTTTTCGTGGCAAATAAAATCTTTATCAAAGGTTATTTCTCGATTAAGCTTTCATCCATAAGGTAAGCCGACACCCCGATCACATTGTCGGTGCCCTTTACGTCATCGAGATAAACAATAAAAGAGGACACTTTCGTGGTTTTGAACGTCAGGATTCTCTTGCGCCCCACGCTGCTGCCGCTGACCTCCCGCACCATCGTTTTCCCGTTGTACAGGTGGATCCTGAATTTACGTATCGTTTGCCCGAGGTGAATGGCTTCCCGCAGGATGATACAATTCATTTTCGCCGGTTCGGGTAATTCCACAATGAAATTCTGCAGGTTCACACTGTAGGCCGAGCCGGTTGAATCCATTGCACGGACGGCCAGGTTTCCCCCGGGTATTTCCGAGCGGGTGAACTGGTAAAACGTGTTGGCCGATTTCAGCAGGTTATCCCGGAAACTGTCATCCCGCATTTTTTTAAACCCGGCGAGTGAAGCCGAATCAACATCCGAAATCAGTCCCCTGGCGTCCGGGGGAACATTCAGCAGGAGGTTGGCCCCTCTCCCAACCGACTTGAGATAAATATCGAACAATTGCCCCGGTGTTTTCACTTTGGCGTCTTCCTCCGCGCGCCAGAACCAGCCCGGGCGGATGCTCACATCACATTCAGCGGGTATCCAGAAAGTGCCTTTATAATTACCCTGGTTCAGGGTGTCGACGGGAGGGGCGCCGATGCCCCGGGTAAATCCGGCCACATCCAGGAAATTCCAGTTGGGATTTCCCGCGATGCCTTTCTCATTTCCCGTCCAGCGGATATCCGGGCCGATATCACTGAACACGACCGTCCTGGGTGAGTATTGCTTCACCGTATTTTCAAACCGGGTCCAGTCATACTCCTGTTTTTTCCCATTGGGTCCTTCACCATTGGCCCCGTCCCACCACATTTCCCAAACGGGACCGTAATTGTCAAAGATCTCCTTCATCATGTTTACAAAAACGGTATTGTACTTTTCGGTACCGTAATCGGGGTGGTTCCGGTCCCAGGGAGAAAGGTACACGCCGAACTTTAAACCGAACTCTTTACAGGCCCGGGATAATTCTTTGAGTACATCCCCCTTCCCGTTCTTCCATTTGCTTTCCCTGACGGTATGTTTGGAATATTTACTGGGCCAGAGACAGAACCCGTCGTGGTGTTTGGCAGTGATAATGATCCCTTTGGCCCCGGAAGCCTTCGCGATCCGGGCCCATTGCCGGCAGTCCAGTTCACCCGGGTTAAAAATATCTTCCGGCTCCGTTCCCTCTCCCCATTCCTTCCCGGTGAATGTATTGGGACCGAAATGCATAAAGAGATAGTATTCGGTTTCGTGCCAGTCGAGTTGCTTTTTGGATGGAATGGGCAGGTCGTTGTATTCCTGGGCGGAAACGGCGGATGCGGAAAACAGCGATAATACAAGAAATATTTTTTTCATCAGGTTCTTTATTTTTTTTGATGGATGACACCGGGTACTTCATTGGCTACCGGGTGCAGGGCTTTATAGGTATAACCCATCAGGCGGGCAATGGTTTGCGCGAATTGCTGTTGATAGACCTGCATGGAGGATCTGATCTCTCCTTTCGCGGTTGCTTTCGGTCCCATTACCGCGAACCACATTTCACTAGCACCCGGAATCCTGCTGCCGTGACTGGTCCACTCCTCTTTATTAATATCACCTCTTCCGTGATCTGTTGTGATGAACAGATGGGTCCTGTTCTTAAACGCAGGATCCCTTTGCACCCGGTCCCAGATCTCCCGGATCCATTGATCTACCTGGTGGGCGGCGTCCAGGTAAGAACGATACATGCCGGCATGGGCCCACTCGTCGGTTTCGCCGTAGGCGATATACAAAACACGCGGTTTGCGAACCGTAAACCATTCCATGGCCGCATGATGAGTGAACACATCGAGGCATTCATCTTCGTGCCACGGTTTATAGGAGTCTTTAAGCAGGCGGTTGATCATTTTCTCATTGGCCGTCGGCAGTTTGCCCCCGGTAGCATCAAATGCGGAAATCACGGGGATGCCGCTTCGTTCCTCGTTCAGGATCCTGTCGAACGCGTCCCAGGCCCCGAATGCGGCCACTTTTCCCTTCAAAACGGGTTGCCGGTTCAGGAATTCAAGGACGGTCACATGTGGATTGGGGGGATAGCTGTTGCTGTTGATGGCTGTATCCGCGTAACCGGTAAAGATTTCGCTGTATCCCGGGTAACTGAACCAGTAGGGATTGGCATTATCCACTTTACAGCCCGCATCCCGGTTGCCGTACAATTGTCCTTTCTGCGCAACCGTACCCCACAAAAAAGGAAGAAGTTTTTTTCTTCTCTCCGTTTCGTTCTCGTCCCAGTATTTTTTAAAAATATAGGCGCTGTCGCCCTCGTTGTACCGGCTGTTATTGGCAATGGCGGAGTCCATCCCCTTAAACACTTCCTGCCAGCGCAACCCGTCGGTGGTAATGATGATGATGTTTTGTTCCGCCGGCTGGGCGACGGAAAGTACACTGATCAGCAGCGCGACGAATCCGGATATAATTTTCATACCAGTTTGGGGCCTTTCTCAGTTGATGAAATGAATTCAGGTTTTGCAGGGGAAATTGAAGCGGAAAGGTTACCGGCTTACCGGGGCCGGAACAGGGGGCAATTTAATAAGCTATCCTGAACTTTTAAAGAATGTAAATCAATATTCCATTTTGCCGATTGGACTACCTTTGCGGGGATTTTCAGGATGGGTAATATTGTCAGATTATGGCCGGGAAGACGGCAAAGCGGGAAGTAATAGGGTTATATAGCCTGTCACTTTTCGACTTCTCGGCTTACCGGCAAAAGATTCTGAAATAGCAATTAATAATCATTTACCACTTAAATATTTGTATGGAATACCGTATCGAAAAAGACACCATGGGCGAGGTAAAAGTGCCCGCAACCGCCTATTACGGGGCGCAGACCCAGCGAAGCATCGACAATTTTAAGATCGCACAGGATATCAACCGGATGCCAAAAGAGATCATCAGGGCCTTTGCCTACCTGAAGAAAGCGGCGGCTCTCACCAATTTTGAAGCCGGGGTACTGCCCAAAAACAAATGCGCCCTGATCGGCCGGGTATGTGATGAGATTCTGAAAGGAAGCCTGGATGATTATTTCCCGCTGGTGGTCTGGCAAACCGGCAGTGGCACCCAGAGCAATATGAACGTGAACGAGGTGATCGCTTACCGGGGTCATGTGCTCAAAGGCGGAAAACTAACCGATAAAGAGAAATTCCTCCACCCCAATGATGACGTCAACAAATCACAGTCGTCGAATGATACCTTCCCGACCGCCATGCATATCGCCGCTTATAAGATACTGGTGGAGACCACTCTTCCCGGGATCAAAAAACTGCGGGATACCCTGGCCGCGAAAAGCAGGAAATACATGAAAGTGGTGAAGATCGGGCGTACGCATTTCATGGATGCGACGCCCCTCACCCTGGGACAGGAGTTCAGCGGGTATGTCTCCCAACTGGATCATGGCATGAGGGCCATTAAAAACTCACTCGCTCACCTCTCAGAACTGGCATTGGGCGGCACCGCGGTGGGTACGGGAATCAATACCCCCCCGGGCTATTCCGAAAATGTGGCAAAGCAGATCGCCAGTCTCACCGGACTGCCTTTTGTAACCGCCCAAAACAAATTTGAATCCCTCGCGGCGCATGACGCCATCGTGGAAGCGCATGGCGCGTTAAAAACCGTGGCGGTAAGCCTGATGAAGATCGCCAATGACATCCGGATGCTTTCTTCCGGTCCTCGGAGCGGTATCGGTGAGATCTTCATCCCCGATAACGAACCCGGTTCTTCCATCATGCCCGGAAAAGTAAATCCCACCCAGTGCGAGGCCCTGACCATGATCGCGGCGCAGGTGCTGGGCAATGACGTGGCCATCAACGTAGGGGGCTCCAACGGGCATTTCGAACTGAATGTGTTCAAACCGGTGATGATCTATAATTTCCTCCACAGCGCCCGCCTGATCGGGGATGGCTGTGTGTCATTCAACGACAAATGCGCGGTGGGCATCGTACCCATTGAAGCCAATATCCGGAAACACGTGGAGAACTCCCTGATGCTGGTTACCTCGCTGAATACAAAGATTGGTTATTATAAAGCGGCGGAGATCGCCCAGAAAGCGCATAAACAGGGAACCACGCTCAAAGAAATGGCAGTGAAACTCGGTTACGTTACGCCCGAGCAGTTTGACGAATGGGTAGTGCCGGCGAAAATGGTGGGTAAGATTTGAGTTGTACTCCGGAACCGGTATGGTGGCGCGTAATATTCCTGTGACTGCAGAAACAGAGGGATAAGGATTGACCCTTATTTTCAGTTGTTTACCGACAAGTCAATCGTAAAATCCCCATAGTAAAACAGTACCGTGACAGAATAATAAAATTTTTACGAAGTAAAACTTGTAATTCAGTATTTATTGTTATTATCTTAACATAACGATTAAGATCCAAACCCGATTAATAACCTAAAATCCATCCCATGAAAGGTAAAGAACAAGCCTCTCTTTCCTTTTCGAAAACACCGCTCACCCCCGACCCGCTGGAACCTTCCGCGCAACAACAGCAACAGTCGCCTTATCTGAGAGCTATCTTGTCAGGCAGCATGGAACGTACCGGGCAGGTGGTCCGCATGGTCATTTCGGACAAACTTGCCGCGATCCGGTATATCCGGGAAAGCAAATGGCGGAATAATTTCTGCAGGGGCTGATACATTAAGCGGGCCCAATCAAAAAAATCTTTCTCCAAACCCTGAGCCATAATTAAAACAGAACCCCCGGAATGGGGGTTTTGCATTTGATTAAGAGGGGGCCATCCTTTAGTATTTCACGAGTTTCTCCACATGCATTTCCTGTTCATTTCCGTTAAACACTTTTACAAGGTACACACCCGGCAGCAGGCTTTCGATATCCACGGTGAATTCATTCCGGAAACTGTACACTTCCTTCATCATCCGGCCGGTAAGGCTGTAAACCTGTACCCGCAACGGTTTTTGAAATTCCCTTTTACCTTTCACGGTGAAGCGGTGTGTTACGGGATTGGGGAATACACTCACCATATCCCTACCCCTTTCCGGATTGACCCTGTTATCCGTAATGGGCAGAAGATAACCGGTATAAGTAAATTTCATAATCGTGCCGGGGTTGTCGAGGATCGTCGTGTAGCCGGAGCTGGGACCCGATGTAGCGCCTGAATTATCCGTTATCACATAGAACTCGACTCCGTCAGGCCGGATGGCAATATCCCGGAACCGGTTTGTGGTGTTCCAGTATTCGATTCCGCTACCCGGTATGGTAAGCCCGTCGGCGCTTAGTTTATAACGGAACATGCTGCCCCGCTTCAGGGAAGTAACCAGCAGGGAGTTGGCCCATCCCGGGATTCCGCCTGTACCTTTTGTATATATATCAAGGCTGGAAGGACCGATCGTTGGCCAGCAGATAAAATAATTACCTGCGCAGGCCGGGTCCTGGAAGTTATACCCGGTTGGAACTGTATACATGGTGATCAGCGGACTGGTAAAGTCCGGATGACTGTACGAACTCTCCAGGTACTGTGGTACCGAACCAGGAATGGTATAATCGCTATAGGTTAATGAACTGCAGGGGGTGGGTGACGAAGAGGCCCATTCCCCGTAAACATACGCCGAGTTGTCGTTGTAACCGGCCACCCGCGGCCAGCCATAATTCTTACCCGCCATGATCAGGTTGATCTCGTCATCCGTTTTAGGACCGTGTTCATCGGCATATAGCTTACCGTCCGGTGCAAAGATCAGCCCCTGCGGATTGCGGTGACCATAACTGAATATATGACTTCTGACGGCCGCTTCCGGTCCGGCGCCATCCGGGTCAATCAGGGGATTGTCGGCTGGGATGCTGCCATCCAGGTTCATCCGGAGAATCTTCCCCTGGTATTTGGTGAAATTGGATGCTGCCACTTCGGCTGCCGTCGGCAGGTCAAGTGCGCGTATCAGGCTGCACATATTGCCGAACTGGTTATTACCCTGGTCGCCGATCGTATAATAAAGCTTTGAATCGGGGCCGATCTTGATTCTTCCGGAATTATGATCATTGCTTCCCATAAGACCGCTGATGATATCAACGGCAGAGGCGGGGTCGAGTACCCGCGAAGTATTCCAGGTATAAGTATACCGTGTAATCTTCGTTCTTCTTTGTACACCGGCCCCGGGATCGTTATCGTATGTATAAGACAGGTAAACGTAATCCTCGTTCGTGGACAGGCCAAAGTTGGGATGAAAGGCAAGTCCCATCAGGCCATCCTGTCCGCCGGACTGATATACGACCGACGTAAGGGTAAGCACGGTCCTTCTCCCGCCATTCACGGGACTCACCACTACTACCTTTTTCCCCACCCGTTCCGTCACCCATAATGAATCATTGGGACCATAGCTGATCTCATAAGGAAAATTAAAAGTGCCGGAAGGGACCAACTGAACGGAACTGAACGGCTCACCCTGTGCCGCTATTTGGCCGGGGGGAAAAAAAGGGGCAATCACGAATATCAGGAAACTGCTTAAGGAAAGCGGTTGGTTATTCATAAGTGGATTTTGCATAAATATAGAAAGAAAAAAGACTTCGGCGAATAGTGGTTTTCCCGTGGTTTGCCTATTGATAAGCCCTGTATTTTGTAAGTAGAAATTACTATTGCAGGGAGCCGGTAAACCGTCTAAATTTAGTCCCGGCAATTGAATAGTGAATCTGAATATCCCGGAATGAATAAACCTCTACCCTGTTCCCGTTTACTGCGCTTATTTGTCATTTCCCTAATCATGTTGCGGGGAGGCGCCGGCATGGGTATAGCCCAGAATATCGACTTTGGAAAAAGCTACATCAATATTACCAAGGGGCTGAATGGCGGTACCATAGAAACAGGTGATACACTTGAGATCAGGGCCGCACTGGTAGTGCGATCGGGCACCTACGACAGCTGCCGCTACCAGGATGTGGTACCCGCGGGAACGGTATTTGTTCCCAACAGTATCCGTGTACTCACCAACGAAGGAAAGATCTACAAACAATTCAGCGACGCGTATGGGGATGATCCCGGATGGATTACGGGCGGCAATATCACTATTCATCTCGGTTATGTCGCACCGCAGAATGCCACCGCCTTCCGAAGGGGTCGGGTAAGAAACGTGCATAAACCCTCATTCTACGGAAGTTCCTGTATCATGATCGCTTCCTTTCAGGTAGTGGTAACAGCAGCAACCGGCAGTACTATCAGCACGGGTGGGGGAAACATGACTTATAAAAACGGTTTATCGCCTATCCAAACCTTCACTTTTCCAGCCAACACGCTACGGGTGTATCCCAATTTTGGCATATGCACCAATACGATCGGGACCAATGCACTGGGAACGGAATTCAATGGCACTTTCGGATCCGGTCAGCCAAGAAACAGGGGCGCTTCCGCCAATGTACCTGTAGGATATACATACAATGTGTTTGGCACCAATTCACCACAGGATTATTATTACGGAGTGGCTAATAATACTTCCACCAATGTAAATTATACAACGGTCAACACCTGGGCCATCCCGGATTTGTCGTCTCCTACTCACAGGGTATTCGGAATATGGGATATAATCGGTGACCATACAGGCGCCGCATCCCCTTCCGCGGGGAATCCGCCGGCCGACACGGTGGCCAATCCTAATGCCGGGTACATGCTGGTGGTAAATGCCGCTTACCGGATCGACTCGGCCTTCCAGCAAACCATTACCGGTCTTTGCCCCAGTACCTATTATGAGATCTCGTGCTGGATGCGAAACATCTGTTCGAAATGCGGCTGCGATTCCAACGGAAAAGGCGCCACCAACTCCACGGGGCCTCCTTACTATATCCCGACCGCACCGGGGGATTCCTCCGGTGTGTATCCAAACATCACATTTGAAATTGACGGGGTGGATTATTATACAACCGGCAACCTGCTTTACACCGGAAATTGGGTTAAAAAAGGATTTACCTTCCTGACAGGGCCGGCGCAAACAAGTTTTACACTCAAATATTTTAATAATGCACCGGGGGGAGGCGGTAACGACTGGGCCCTGGATGATATATCGGTATCCACCTGTTCGCCTACAATGATCTACACTCCCAACACCAATCCCATTGTATGCGACAGCAATATTCTTGTACTTACCGATACCGTTCGCTCCTTCTTCAATAATTACATTTATTATAAATGGCAGCGAAGTACGGATGGCGGCATTACCTGGACGGATGTAACGCCTCCGAATGGTCCCATTGCTCCTTACTGGAACGGCACGGAATGGGAATATGTGTCGACCTATATCGTACTTCCATCGCAAACCCAGATGAGCAACAGCGGGGACCGCTACCGCCTGGTCACTTCCACAACGCTGAGCAATCTCTCCGATCCCAACTGTAATTTCACGGACCAGGGGAGCATTGTAACCATGCACGTGATCGAATGCGGTATTCCGCTCCTGTCGCAGTTAATCGCTTTCTCCGGAGAAGTAAGGGAGCAGCATGCTGAGCTGCGCTGGAAGACCACCCGGGAATATGAGCCGGTTCATTTTGAAGTACAGAAAAGCACCGATGGCATCCAATTTTCGGTGATCGGGGTCGTAGAGAGCTATCGAAACTATGGCACTGAGGAAAATATTTATTCTTTCACCGATCCCACCTTACTGCAACGTAAAGCGTATTACCGTGTCGTCATGAAAAATGACCGGTTCCAGTCGGTTTATTCCCGGATTCTTTCTTTATCCCGGGATCCGGGCAAACTGACATTCGTTTCGGTGATCAACCCTTTCAGTGAATTGATTTCATTTGAAATTTGCACGGTGCAGCCTGGCAGGGTTGAAGTGGAACTGGTGGATGCGATGGGGCGGATCATACTGAGGAAGAATTTTGATACTCCGGACGGTGTGAGCAGGCTTCAAATGGACAACTGTGGCTTCATCGCTGCGGGAACTTATAACCTGAGGGTCCGTTCGGGATCAGAAGTGATCCGGAAAAGGATCGTAAAACAATATAACCGCTGATACCATCAGGAAACCTGTACCTTATCACTGACTTCCGTACTGGTTTCCACGGTCGGGTGCTGCTCGGGAGCGGATACTTTCCTGAAAAATCTTTTCTGGAAAAGTAACAGGGTGATCACGCCGATAGAGATCGAGGCATCCGCAATATTGAAAATAGCGCTGAAAAACTCAAACTCGTCACCACCAACCACCGGAAACCAGGAAGGGAAATGCCCCTTGAACAGGGGGAAATAAAGCATGTCCACGACGCTACCGTGTAAAAATGAGGAATAGCCGCTCGAAGAAAATTGCGCCACACCGGAATACTGTAGGTAATCGCTGATGGCGGGATCATAAGTTAGCCCTTTGTCGAATACCATGCCGTAGAACATGCTGTCGATCAGGTTGCCGAGTGCGCCCGCGTAGATCAGCGAAGCGCACACAATGAATCCTTTCCTGTATCGCTGTTTTACGATCCTGCCCAGGTACCAGGTACCGAAAATGACCGCCGCCAGCCTGAAGAGGGTAAGAATGACCTTTCCGGTCTCATTACCGAATTTCCAGCCCCAGGCCATCCCCGGATTCTCAATAAAATGGATGCGGAACCAGTCCAATCCAAATACCCGCCATACTTCACCGGTAGGGTGCGTGGTCTTGATCCAGATCTTCAGCGCCTGGTCGACGATAATGATCGTGGAAATGATTAAAACAACATGACGGAGTTTGAGGCTTTTCATGATAGACTGCAAATATAGGTAATATGAGCTGCGGGCTATGAGCCACCACCCTCAGGGTATAAGCTACCGGCAGCGAGATGGAAACATTTACAACAGGTAGCCCCTGGTATAACCGGGGTCCCGCAGTCTGTATCTTGTAGCCCGAAGTTTTTAAGATTTCTATTCCTCATAATAAACTCTCCTTACCCGTAGCGATATTCCTGTCATGATCTCATAGGGGATCGTTCCGGCCCTTTCGGCAAGCTCCTGTACCGTCAATTTCTTTCCGTATAAGATCACTTCATCCCCGACTTCCACGCCGGGTATATCGGTAACATCCACCATGAACATATCCATGCAGATCGTTCCTGCCACCGGCGCCCTTTTACCTTTTATCATCACCACTCCCGCTCCGTTGCCCAGTCGGCGGGGGTACCCGTCGGCATAACCCAGTCGCACCGTCGCGATCAATGAATCTCTTTGCAGGATCCCTTTTCTTCCATAACTCACCGATTCGCCGGTCCTGACCTGTTTCAGCTGCGCGATGGTCGATTTCAGGGTGGCGACGGTCTGCAAGTGCAATTGACCGGAGGCCGCGCTGTCCACACCGTACAACCCGATCCCCAGCCGCACCATGTCGAGCTGCATTCGCGGGTGCCGGATCACCGCCGCGGAATTGGCAATATGCCGGAGAAAATCAAAGCCCGTCTTTTTGTGTAATTCATCAGCCGCCTGCTGGAACAGGCTGAACTGCTGTTCCGTAAATGTGTCGAGCGCGGGATCTTCGCTGGCGGCCAGATGGGTAAAGACCGATTGCACCCGGAATGAGGGTGTAGCCAATAACGCGGCCGATAACTGCTCCATTCCACTTATGGGGAATCCCAACCGGTTCATCCCGGTTTCCAGTTCGATGTGCACGGGATATTCTTCAATCCCTTCCTGCTTAAGATAAGAATCAAAAGACTGGAGTATTTCAAACGAATACAGTTCCGGTTCCAGGTTGAACCCGGTAATCTTGTCAAATGCCGATTCCTCAGGATTCATCACCATGATGGGAATCTGTATGCCGGCCCTGCGCAATTCCACACCTTCATCGGCATAAGCCACGGCCAGGTAATCCACTTTGTGATACTGGAGAATCCCGGCGATCTCGGCGCCTCCGCTGCCATAGGCAAAGGCCTTTACCATGGCCATCACCCGGGTGGAGGGCCGCAACAGTTTCTGGTACTCTTTCAGGTTATGGGAAATGGCGGACAGGTTAATATCCAGTACGGTCTGGTGCGCTTTCAGCTCCAGGAGTTGTACGATCTTTTCAAACTCAAAAACACGGGCGCCCTTGACAAGGATGGTTTCTTCCTTATAATGCGAGGAAAGGAATTGGACTGAATACGCTGCGGTGGATGCAAAGAATTCCGTTTGTATCGTATCTCCCTGTGTCAGCAGCGCCGGGAGCGTCGCAGCGATCTTTTCGCCAATCCCGATCAGCCGGTTTACACCGTGTTTCCGGAGTTTATCCAGCACCAGCTGATAAAGCTCTTCATCCGGCATGGCGCTTTGCAGAAAATCGGAAAGGATCACCGTCTTCTTAGATCCCGCCGATTGCTGGTCAAGGAAATTCAGCGCGATTTCCAGCGAACTGGTATCAGCGCTGTAGCTGTCGTTGATCACCGCGCAGTGATTGATCCCCTTTTTCAACTCCAGCCGCATGTTCACCGGGTGCAGTTTTTGCATACGGTCCCGGATGTGATCCGGCGAAACACCGAGGTGAACCAGCACGCAACAGCAGGTGATGGCATTCTCCACCGATGCGTCATCAGTGAACGGGATCGTAAAACTAAACCCGATGCCACCTGCCGAAACGTTCACGGTTGTTTCATCCTTTGTTTTATCCACTGCTCCGATCCGGAAATGATCCGTTTCCCTGTCCCCCCAGGTAAGCAACCGGATATCCGCTCCCAGCATCTCCAGCGCTTCTTCCCGGCCCTCAAAATCGACACCCCTGCCGATGATCACTTCGCTGCGGCGGAAAAGGATCAGTTTCTCCCTGAATTTATGACCGGCGTCGATAAATCCTTCGCTATGCGCTTCCCCTATATTGGTGAGCACGCCTATCGTGGGACGGATCATCTTTTCCAGTCTCAGCATTTCACCCTGTTCGGAGATGCCGGCTTCAAAAATGCCCATCGTGTGCTTTGCGTTCATCGGCCATACGCTCAGGGGAACACCCACCTGGGAATTATAGCTCTTTGGGCTACGCACTATATGGTAATCCGTGTTCAGCAACTGGTACAGCCACTCTTTAACAATGGTTTTGCCGTTGCTGCCCGTAATGCCGATCACCGGTATCCCGAATTGCTCCCTGTGGTGGGCTGCGAGCGATTGCAGGGCGGCCAGTGTATCGTAAACTACCAGGAAGCAGGCTTCGGGGTATAAGGCCATCTCCACAGGCTGGCAGATAACGAAACTCCGCACCCCTTTTTTATATAATTCGGGTATGAACTGGTGACCGTCCCGTCGGGGTCCTTTAAGCGCGAAGAATAACGATGCAGCCGGTGCCGATAGTTTGCGGCTGTCGATCAGGATATGCTCCACTGGCAACCCGGATGTAACAGGCTGCTCTGCATCAATGATCCGGGCGATATCACTTACGGAATAATTCACATTCAGAATGGCTAACGTACACTTTCATCGGTGACATCAGGTGGCGCACCTTTTTTCTGGATGAAGATCGAATAAAAAATGGAACCGGAAATACAGGTGAGAATGACGCCCAGCGAAATGAATACCTGTACCTGCTTGTCGAACACTTTATCTATCCAGTGTGCGGCCAGCATTTTGGCGCCGATGAACACAAGAACGATGGCGATTCCCTGCTGCAGGTAATCAAATTTACTGACGGCCCCGCGCAGCAGGAAGAAAAGAGAACGCAACCCCAGTACGGCGAAAATATTGGAAGTATAGATCACCAGGCGGGCGATGGGTTCATAGCCCGGCGTTTTGGTATCCACGATTCCCATCACGGCGGGTATGGAATCCAGGGCGAAAACCAGGTCAACCGCCGCGAGCATGATGATCACAACGAAAAGGGTGGTATAGGCGGGCCTGCCATTTTCCCGGACCAGGAATTTCCCGTTACCATCATGAGGCACCAGCGGCAGGAACCGTTTCATGAATTTATAGATCTTGCTTTCATGCGGATCGAATTCCTCATCATCGCTGGCGGTAAACATTTTATACCCCGTATACACCAGGAATACGCCGAACAGGTAGAGGATCCAGTGAAACCTTTCCACCAGCACCACGCCCACCGTTATAAATATCACCCGGAAGATAATGGCCATCAGGATCCCGATAAGCAGCACCCTGCCATAATGTTTTTCCTTGACCGAAAAAGCGGAAAAGATGAGAATGAACACAAAGATATTGTCAATGCTCAGGCTCCATTCCATCAGGTAAGCACTCAGGTATTCCAGCGCCGGTTTCTGCCCGTTTTCAACCCACATGAATACGAAAAAAGCAAGCGCGAGACTCACCCAGAAAAAAGTCTGGTAAAGCGCCTGCCGGATCGTGATCTTTTGTCCCTTTTTACTGAGCAAGCCCAGGTCGGCCATCAGGGAAGCGGCGAGTATGGTTCCGAATACGATATAGGTGATCTGCTCTCTTGTCATTTAGCGTAAATGTGATTGCAAAGATAGGGGGGTGAGCAGGGAATGGTTAATTGGTTAACTGGTTAATTGGGGATTGGTTAATTAGGTCCTCAGGATAAAAACCCCTCCAAATGCAACGCTTCTTTTTAAATTCATTTATAAAAGATTTTTATTGCTTAAAATGAAACCCCGGATGTGAGAGGAAATCAGGAACCCTAAGACCCAATTAACTAATTAACCAATCAACCAGCATACCTCCTCCTCCTCACCCCCTGGTAAATCCAACCGCAAAGGATAACCAGTAATACCGGCAGGGCGATATTGATCATCTGCCAGGTACCTTTCTGGGCTTCGATCTTCTTACTGTCCAGCAGGCGGAGTACGATATCCTTGTTTCGGGTGGCGATGATAGCCGGGTTGCTGGCCAGGTATTCCATACAGTTGAGCAGGAACTCCCGGTTGGAAACGGGAATGAACCAACGGGCTTGCTCGGATTGTTTCAGGTATTCCGTATAGGTGTATTTATTCCAGCCCATCTGGATGGGTTCGGGACTGGAATTGGGTCCGCCCGAAGGGATAAAATCATTCAGCACGATATCCCCGTCCGCCACTACGATCATTTTATTTTCCTCCGAAGCATCCCTGAACCGCGCCCCCATGGCCGCCAGCGTATCGGCCTGCGCCTTACTAAGCCGGTTCCGGAACAGGGACATGAATTTACCTTCCAGCAGCATGGCCACCGGTATCGCGTTCTTTTTGAATTTCGCGTCTTCGGGGGCATCCTTGTTCTCATTCAGGCTGATCAGGGCCGGCGTACTGATGATCCTTGAATTGGGTGAGCTGACCAGCAGGGGTTCTTTACGTACACCGGCCACTTCGATCGTGTCGATCGAGTTGGCGAAATGAGCCGTCACATACCCGGTGCCTTTGGTGATCCGGCTGTTGGCGGGTGTGAGCACCGGGTAATAATTCCATCGCAGGAATTCGAGCTGGGGGTTGTCGTTTGTACCCCCCACGACAAATGGGATCACATCACACTGGAGATCCATCACAAGGTCGGTGTTGATTCGCAGCCCGTATCGGAAAAAGAGGTCGGTCAGATTCAGGTTGCGGTCATAGGCGATGGTCTCGGGTTTCAGGGCCAGGCTGTCCTGCTCCGCGATCAGGTTATCGATAAAACAAAGCAGTTTGCCGCCCCGCATTACGAACTGATCGATTTTCAGTTTTTCCTCCTCTGTGAATGTTTGCGTGGGCTTGACGATCATCAGTACATCCACCGCGTCGGGTATCCGGTCCTGTACATGCAGATTCAGCGTCCCGAATTCATAATCGGGGCGGAGAGTTTGTACCAGGTCGAAAGTTCTCCAATCCTCCGGTTCCCCGTTGCCGGTTGAATAAGCGATGGCCGGTTTGTCGGTGCCGGTCAGTTTATCCAGTGTTTTGACAAACTGGTATTCCATCAGCGCTTCCGCGCTGTTGATCTCTTCCTGCGAAATACGGCTGCTGGCGCCGGGGTAAAGGTTGACAAGCGCCTGCCTGTCCCTGTATGTAACCGTGGCGACAGGGAAAATAATATTGGAACTCTCCCCCGCTTTTTTCTGAACGGTCAGGTTGATGGGAACGGCCCCCATTCGAACGAGCGAATCGCCATAGGTGCCGCTGCCTCCGGGCACCTCTTCCAGGGGGGAGATAAACCGGTACCGGATCCTGGAACTGTTCCGGTCCTTTAGCAAACCCAGAAACTCCCGGGTGGTGTTGGCCAGTTTGCGGAACCCGGAAGGGAAATCCCCTTTCAGGAATACGTTTATCTGTACCACATCCTCCAAGCTCTTCACCATGCCAACCGTTGTCCGGTTCAGCGTGTATCTTTTTTCCTTTGTAAGATCAATGCGGGCGGGCAAAAAGGACGCGATAAAATTAACCGCCAGCACCACGGCCAATAGCAGCAGCCAGCCGTATTTTGACTCAATGACCGTATTTACAAATTTTCTCATTCTAAAAGTCTGTATAAAATGCTATCAAGTTGTCAGCATTTTCAATCCATCATTCTGAACAGAATCACTAATGGAAATTTTCGCATTTCCTGTTCCTTGTCCCTTGTTCCTTGTACCTTGTTCCTTGTACCTTGTACCTTGTACCTTGTGCCTTGTACCTTGTGCCTTGTTCCTTGTGCCTTGTACCTTCGCCTTTTCCCCTGCTCCCCACACTTATTTCCTCAGCAGGTTTCTGCCTGTTATCGCCAGAAAGAAAAAAATCACCGATAAAAAATAAACGATATCCCGTATATCGATCAGTCCCCGGCTGATACTCCGGTAATGAAAATCGATGCCTGTCATTTCCACATAATAATCAGCCCCGTTTCCCATGGCGGGCAGTTTGCTGATCGCGTTGAACCCGTAATAAAGGAGTGCGCATCCGAGTAAGCCGGAAATAAAGGCCACCATGGCATTATTCGTAAAACTGCTGCAACAGGTACAAATGGCGGTAAACACGGCTGCGAGGAAAAACAACCCGATATAGGCGCCGGTCGTAGCCCCCATATCCAAACCCTCCCCCGCCGAAAGCCGTTGTATGGAAATGATATAAACGAGTGTCGGTAAAAGAGCAATAATGGCTACGAACAGGCTACCCAGGTATTTACCCCCGATAATCTGCGTCCGGCTGAGCGGCCGGGTTTGCAGGATCTCAAAAGTGCCGGTCCTGAATTCCTCGGCAAAACTGCGCATATTGATGGCCGGTATCAGCAGTAGCAATATCCAGGGCGCTAATTGAAAGAACCGGTCGAGTGTGGCGTATCCGTAGTCAAATATATTGTCCTGGAAAAAGAAAAGCAGCACCCCGTTAACCAGCAAAAAAACAACGATGGCAATGTAACCGGTAAGGCTGCTGAAGTATTGGCGGAGCTCTTTTTTACAAACGGACCACATGGTTTGCTGCTAGGGTGCAAAATAAGAAATAATAAGGCACAAGGTACAAGGTGCAAGGCACAAGAATAGTGCTACATAGCCACTTGTGCCTTGTACCTTGTGCCTTGTGCCTTGTACCTTTTATACGGCAAAACTTTCCCCGCAACCGCAGGTGCGGCTGGCATTGGGGTTGCTGAAGTAAAATCCTTTTCCGTTCAGTCCGTCGGAGAAATCGAGGGTGGTATTGACGAGGTAAAGAAAGCTTTTGAGATCGGTCACGATCTTCACGCCGTTATCTTCAAACACCTGGTCCATGGGTTTTTGTTCGTTGTCGAAATCGAGCTTGTAGCTGAGACCGGAGCAGCCGCCGCCCACAACGCCTACCCGCAGGAAGTAGGATGGATCGTCGCCGATGCCCGCGTCGGTCATAAGTTGCTGCACTTTGGCCTTCGCCTTGTCGCTGATGAAAATGCTGTTTTCTGTTGCTACACTCATTTGAAATGCTTTGAGTTTTGAGCTATGAGCTGCGAGCTTCCCGCAGGTCGTTCCCAACTCGCAGCTCACAGCTTGTAGCTCGAAGCTATTCTCAATGAATTACCGATTCGTCAAACTTCAGTTCCGGCATCCCGTTCTTCTTGCGGTAATCGTTGATCGCCGCTTTGATGGCATCCTCGGCCAGTACGGAGCAGTGTATCTTTACGGGAGGAAGATTCAGTTCCTCCACGATTTCCATGTTATCGATCTTCACGGCCTCATCCACCGTCCTGCCTTTCAGCCATTCGGTGGCCAGGGAAGAGGAAGCGATGGCGGAACCGCATCCGAAGGTTTTGAACTTGGCATCCCTGATCACACCCGTGGCTTCGTCCACTTCGATCTGCAGGCGCATCACGTCGCCGCACTCGGGTGCTCCCACGAGACCGGTGCCCACGTTTGATTTGCTTTTGTCCAGCGTTCCCACATTCTTGGGATTCTGGTAGTGGTCTATCACTTTATCACTGTATGCCATGTTTTAATTGCCCTATCCCCTATTGGGGAATAGAAAAACCTCAGGGCTAAGGGTTTTAATATCTTTTAAAAACTTTATTAACTAAAAGAACTTTTCGAAAGCCCCCTAAAGGGGGATTGGGTCTTAGTGATGCGCCCATTCGATGCTGTTCATGTCAATGCCTTCCTTGTACATTTCCCAGAGGGGACTCATCTCCCTCAGTTTGTATACGGTATCGCTTACCTGTTTGATCGTGTAATCGATCTGCTCCTCCGTCGTAAACCTTCCGAGTCCGAAACGCAGCGAACTGTGTGCCAGGTCGTCGCCCAGCCCCAGGGCCTTTAATACATAGGAAGGCTCCAGTGAAGCCGAGGTGCAGGCCGAGCCGGATGAAAGAGCGATATTCTTGTTAAAGCCCATCATCAGCCCCTCTCCTTCCACATATTTGAATGAAATATTCGAAACATGCGGCAGGCGGTGTTCCTTATCCCCGTTGAGATAAGCCTCCTCTATCTGCAGCAGCGCGTTTTCCAGTTTATCTCTCAGTGCGCGCAGCCTTTTTCCTTCCTCTTCCATTTCATTCATGCAGAGCTCGCAGGCTTTTCCAAAACCGACGATCCCGGGTACGTTCAGTGTTCCGCTTCGCATACCTCTTTCATGACCGCCTCCGTCCATCTGCGCGGTGACTTTCACCCGGGGGTTTTTACGGCGAACGTAAAGGGCGCCTACGCCTTTGGGACCATACATTTTATGCCCTGTAAAAGCCATGAGGTCGATGCCGTCCCTGTTCACGTTGACCGGGATCTTGCCCACGGCCTGGGTGGCATCGCTGAAAACCAGCACCCCGTGTTTTTTCGCGATGGCGCTGATCTCCTTCATCGGCATCACGGTGCCAATTTCATTATTGGCATACATGATCGCGATAAGTATAGTAGTGGGTTTGATCGCGGCTTCGAGTTCTGCAAGGTCGATCAGCCCGTTGTCCTTCACTTTCAGGTAGGTCACTTCCCCGCCTTCCTTTTCAATATGCTTGCAGGTGTCGAGCACGGCCTTGTGTTCGATATTGCAGGTAATGATATGGTTGCCTTTGCTGGTATACATCTCGAATACTCCCTTGATGGCCAGGTTATCGGCTTCGGTGGCGCCGGATGTAAAGATGATCTCCTTGGGATCCGCCCCCACCAGTTTGGCCACCTGCTCACGGGCATAATCAACCGCTTCCTCTGCCTGCCAGCCAAAAGGATGGTTACGGCTGGCCGCGTTGCCGAAGTTTTGGGTAAAATAGGGCAACATGGCTTCCACTACCCGCGGATCGCAGGGAGTGGTGGCGTTATGGTCTAAATAAATGGGAAATTGGAGCATAAAATATACACCTTCCGGTTTTGTTTCTTAAACACAAAATTAGCCCAAAAGGTTCTAAATGAAAGGGGTAATTTCGGCCGTAGAAGGGATTTTACCGAATTCGGAAAGGGTGCAAAAAAAATCAGACATGCAAAAAATCGAACATATCGGCATTGCCGTAAAAAGCCTGGCGGAAGCCGTTCCGTTATACGAAAAACTGTTAAACACCCCCTGTTATAAGACGGAATTCGTTGAAACTGAAAAGGTGAACACCGCTTTTTTTAACACCGGGCCCAATAAAATTGAACTGCTTGAAAGTGCTGACCCCGAAGGGGTGATCGCCCATTTTATCAGCAAAAAAGGCGAAGGGCTGCATCATATCGCCTTCGAAGTGAAGGATATTGAGGCAGAAATGGACCGCCTCCGCAAAGAAGGATTTGTACTGCTGAATGAAACTCCGAAACCGGGAGCGGATAACAAACTCATCTGTTTTCTGCATCCCAAACACACGAACGGGGTGCTGATCGAACTTTGTATGGAAAAACCAGCGGGCTAGTCAGATGTTTTCATTTTATCATCAAACTCTTTCTGCATCTCATTATCAACCAGTTTCATGTTATTCTTCCGGGCAAAGACCTTTTGCGCACCCTGGAAGCGGCTGTCAAACCCTTTTTCCTCCTCTTCGATCCGGCTCACGATCTTTGCGATCTCCGAATCGGCTTCGGCTGAAAAACCATCCGCCCCTTTCCGGATATGCAGGATATCCCGGTAATCCTTGTCAAATATTTTTTTATAAAACCCGAAAATCCCCGCAGCCGCGTCGCGAAGGGCGGAGTCCCCGTTATAGGCGGGCATTCCCTTAATTTCCCCGATCATCGTTTCAATCTGTTTCACATTATTATCCAGGAGTACTTCCGCGCTGTCGAGATCGGACTGGGCCACATCCACAAAACTCATGATATTCTTCATCAGGGTGGATTGCCTGGACACGATATAATCGTTGTACTGAACGGCGGATTTATATTCTACCCCGTTGGCGCCCTTTGGGGGTTTGCTTTTGCAGGAAACCAGCGCGGTAAGGATAAGGGATAATAACAGTAAACGTTTCATATTATTTCAATTTAAACGATTCAGGCTCCGACCGATTCATCCCCCGGCGAATCGGCGTTGATGATCCCCAGTTTCTCCACGGCCACCTGGGCTGCGATCTGGGAAGCATCTTTTTTATTAAAAGCCCTGCCCTCGCCGATATTTTCCCCATCGAGCACTGCGGCCACGGTAAAGAGCCGGCGACCGTTTTCCAGTTTTTCGTTCAGGGTCTCAAACTCAAGCAGGCGCCCGTTCTTGTTGGCCCACCCGTACAATTTATTCTTGTGATTGATCTCCAGGTTCTCCAGGTCGTCCATGAACATATGCGGCATGATGATGCACTCCATCACCCACTTGGCGGTTTTCTTATACCCCTGGTCAAGGTAAATCGCTCCCACCAGCGCTTCCAGCGTATTGCCAAAGATCTGGCTGGTCTTCAGCGACCCGTCCATTTTATTATACAGGGTAACCTTTTTTAATCCCATCCGCACGGCGATCTCGTTCAGTTGCTGGCGGTTGACCATCTTGCTGCGCATCTCCGTCAGAAACCCCTCTTCCCTGTACGGGTAACGCTTAAACAGATAATCCGCGATCAGGGCGCTGAGCACCGCATCGCCCAGGTATTCCAGGCGCTCGTTATTCTCATCGGCACCCTCTCTTACCGAACGGTGGGTAAGGGCCGTCTTGTACAGGGAAATATTGCCCGGCTTAAATCCCAATATGTTTTTCAGTTCCTTCTTGAACGAAGAGCCGGATAAGTTGCCGGAAAAGAATTTGAAGAGATCCACGGGGAGTAAGCTACGAAAAATTTGGGGATTGGGGAATGGGTATTGGTCAATTAGTTAATTGGTTAATTGGGTTCTATGTGCAAAAGTCTTTACCTGTATATTATTTCATAAGTTCCCGTGAAAACAGGATTGGGTTCTTGCTAATATGTTAATTGGTTAACTGGTTAACTGGTTAATTGGGGCCTATGTGCAAATGTCTTTACCTGTATATTATTTCTAATGGCCCTGGCAAAAAGGAGTAGGTATACCCTGGATATCAAAGGAAAATACAGAACTGTAAAGCCTAATCAACTAATTAACCAATTAACCAATCCCCAATCAACCAATCAACCAACAAACTTCTTCACAATCACACAGGCATTATGCCCCCCGAAACCAAACGTGTTGCTTAGCGCCGCCCGCACGGTGCGGGACTGGGCCTTGTTGAAAGTGAAATTCAGTTTGGGATCGAGTTCCGGGTCATCGGTGAAATGATTGATAGTGGGTGGTACCATATCGTTCACCACGGCCTGGATACTGGCGATGGCTTCTATCACGCCGGCGGCACCGAGACAATGGCCCGTCATGGATTTGGTGGCGCTGATATTTAACGAGTAGGCATGATCCCCGAATACCTGGGTGATCGCTTTTACTTCCGCTCCGTCGCCGATCGGCGTGGAGGTGCCGTGAGTGTTTATATAATCGATCTCATCGGGACGCATGCCGGCATCCTCTAGCGCGGCCAGCATGACGTTCCTGGCGCCAAGCCCTTCCGGGTGCGGCGCGGTGATATGATGCGCGTCGGCCGTGGCGCCGCATCCGGCGATCTCGCAATAGATCCTGGCTCCCCGGGCCCTGGCATGTTCAAGTTCTTCGAGTACCAGCATGCCGGACGCTTCACCCATGACAAAACCATCACGGTCCTTATCATAGGGGCGGCTGGCGGTTTTGGGATCATCATTCCGTTCGCTCATGGCCTTCATGGCATTGAATCCGCCCACGCCGGCTTCACTGATCACCGCCTCGCTCCCCCCGGTCAGAATGATGCTGGCTTTATTAAGCCGGATCAGGTTATAGGCTTCCATGATGGCGTTCGTGCTGCTGGCACAGGCGCTCACCACGGCGAAATTGGGCCCGCGCAGGTTATGCCGCATGCTGATTTGCCCGGCGGCAATATCCAAAATCATTTTCGGAATGAAGAAGGGATTGAACCGGGGTGTGCCGTCTCCCCGTGCGAAATCGGTTACTTCGTTCTGGAAGGTGATCAACCCGCCGATGCCGCTGGCGAATACCACACCGATCCGGTCGGGATTGATGTTTTCCCGTGTCAACCCGGCGTCGGTCATGGTCTGGTCGCTCACCACCAGGGCGAACTGGGTGAACCGGTCGATCTTACGTGCCTCCTTCCTGTCGAGGAATTGCGTGGGTTCAAAACCCTTCACCTCGCAGGCAAACTTTGTCCTGAATTTGGAGGCGTCAAAAAGCGTGATCCTGTCCGCGCCGGAAACTCCCTTCACCAGGTTTTCCCAGTATTCGGAAAGGGTATTACCCAGCGGCGTAATGGCGCCCATGCCCGTAACAACCACCCTTTTTAATTCCATACGTAATTCGATAAAAGATTTTCAAATATACAACCTGCTCCCAGAATGAGGGATCGGAATTAAAAACCGCCTTCGCTGTCGCAACAGTCAGAAGGCGGTAATTTGTTTTGATTCACGACCTGCCCGGGCAGGTTTCATTATTTTGTTCCGCTCCTGCGAAACGGAATGGATTACTTAGCGTGTTCTTCCAGGTAAGAAACAGCCTGGCCCACCGTAGTGATGGTTTCGGCCTGCTCATCCGGAATGGAAATATTGAATTCCTTTTCAAATTCCATGATCAGTTCTACCGTATCCAGAGAATCTGCGCCGAGGTCATTGGTGAAGGAGGCTTCGTTGGTCACTTCGGCTTCATCAACGCCCAGTTTGTCAACGATGATTTTCTTTACTCTTGATGAAATGTCTGACATGTTCTTAGGTTTTGTTTATTGGGTGCAAAAATATACTTTTTGACTTAATCAGCATCCTAAACCCTCATTTTTCCGGATTTACCCCAAGTACCTGAAAAAGAAAGAATAACGGGTCTTTTGATGGGTGGAATCCGTTTAAAATAACCGCCGGTTCCGTTGGCGGAGTTACACATTCTTTGTAATTTGTCGGAGGACCGTTACAGGCTTCCTCGTTACCGAATCTGACCAGGGTTATGGCGCTGAAAATTATCGATCACGGCACACCGGAATACCAGCAAATGGTAAAGCTGCGGGATGATATCCTTCGCAGACCGCTGGGTCTTGGTTTTACCCCCCAGGAACTGGAAAAGGAAAAGGAAAACATGCTTATCGGCGCTTTCGAGGAAGACCAGATGCTGGGATGCTGCATGCTGGTGGAAGAGAATCCCGAGATCGTCCGGCTCCGGCAAATGGCGGTACTGAACGACCTGCAGGGCAAAGGGATCGGAAGGGCCCTGATGAATTTCGCCGAAAATCTCGCCCGCGACAGGGGCTATAAAATACTCTCCATGCATGCCCGGAAAAACGCCATCGGCTTCTACGAAAAAATGGGCTACCGGGTGGCCAGTGATGAATTCACCGAAGTGACCATACCGCATTATGTGATGGAAAAAGATCTCTAGTAGGTCATATCAGTCATATTACCGATCATTAGGGAATGAATGATTTGACCCATTTGACCCATTTGCCCCATTTGACATATTTGACCTCATTGACCTTCACGACCTCCCATTGATCATCCTTTCTTCACCTTCGATTTTATCAGCATCCGCAGCTCATGCACTTCATCACTGTCCTTACAGCCATCTTTTGGAACCAGGAAGAAAGAGCGGCTGTCGAAATAGAGATGAAAAAAATGCGGGCTCTCCACGTAATGCTGCACCGAGTTCCAGGCCCACTCTTTGAATCCTTTACCATGCCGCAGGGTGAAGCCTTTCTCCTCAAAGTCCATGCTGAACTCATGTTTGAAGGTGACCGCCCGCCGGTATACCATGCCAGGGAGTATGAACCAGAAACTGATCATCAGCACGATCCACAGGAAGGAGCCGATCAGAAAAGCCATGGGAGTCACTTTCTGCAGCGCATACAGGATGATCGATGCCAGGGCAAACACATTCACCAGGATCAGCATGATGCGGATCTCGGGCCGGCTGATGAAATGATAGCGCAGCGCCTGCAGCACTTTGGGTTTGTCGTATCCGAAATAGATCGTCATGGCGGTTTAATCTGATCCGATTTTCGAGATGGTCCAGATCCGGTTATCCTTTTTCAGCACCAGGCTGATTGCCGTATATGACTCCTTCTTATTATTAAATGTACGCTCTGCATTAACCTGCACGGTCGCTTCATTGCCGGCGATATCGATGTCCCACCGGCTGACCGGGTTGCGCAGGTCTTCCAGCAGGTATTCGGTCCCTTCCTGGCTGTTGGTGTACCAGTCGTAATCGAACCCATAAGGTATATCATCCTCCACATCCACTTTAAAAGCGGAATCGCACTGCTCCAGGAACCGCTTCTGGTTTTGCAGGAAGATGTCACCCAGCCAGGGTACGGAATCCCGGATGAACTGCTGGTAGCGGGTCACTTCCTCCCAGTTGATTTTATAGGGCGGCGCATCTTCCTTTTTGAGTCCGCTGTAGAGATCAAACCGGTTAAATGAAGGGTAATGAGTGTGATACCATTCATAAAATCCGGTTACCGTAATCCGGATCGATGTAGAATCTGAGACGGGTGACTGGATCGTGTCTTCCGGCTCTCCGTTCTTACCGGCGGCCTGTTCCTTTTGTTTACAGGAAAGCAGGATGACCATTACCACTAATAATGAGACTGCTGTTTTTTTCATGAAAGAGAATTAAGGTGTTTTCAGTTCTTTTTCCAAAATGGACCAGGTTCCGAGTTTCTCCCCATTTACGCCAAAATATTCCACGGTCAGTTTGCGCTCGTTCCTTGGTCCGCTGAATGAAAACTTCCCGTAGTTCTGTTTCTGGTCGATGCCCAGTACGCGGTAGGGATTGTTTTTCTCCGCGGAACCGAACACATGTGTACCGGAGGTCAGCGGGGAAACGGTAATATCGTACAGGGGATATGTACCGGGCCTTTCCAGTTTGATGATCTCGCTGTGGTGACGGTCGCCCGTGAGAAACAGCACGCCATGGATCCTGTATTCTTTCAGAAAATTCATGAGCTCGTCGTATTCGGCGGGAAAATCCCGCCATTTGTCAAAGGGAGAGACCGGGTTCAGCACCTGGCTGCCCACCGCGATGATCTTGAATGTGGCGCTGCTGTACAACAGGGAATTCTTCAGCCATTCCATCTGTTGTGGCCCGATCATTTCTTTTTCCGGGTTGGGGAACCCGCCGATGGAGTCCTTCATCCGGTCGGCGCTCCGCCACCAGCGGTCATCGAGCATAAAGATGTCGGCATCGCCCCAGCTGGTCATGGTGTAAGTGCCCTGGCCATTCTCCCCGCAGGAAGGATTGCACCAGTATTTTTTCCAGATCTCCCGGCTGGTTTCTTTGAGTATATAATTCTTACCGATATCGTTGGGCCCGTAATCATGATCATCCCAGATCGCGAGTTGGGGCATCGATTTCAGGAAATTCCGCATCACGGGAACAGCCCGGTCACGGCTGGCCCGGTACCATAATCCCCATTCACTGTAATAATCCACATCCCGGGTGTACCAGGCATCACCCAGCCAGAGCATGAAGGCCGATTTTTCTTTAGCCATCGTTTCAAAGATGGAGGAATCTTTACCATAGGGGATTCCCGGGCGGTCGAAAACCGGTTCATTGAAATAGGAACAGGATCCTGTCAGGAAACTGAATTCGGGCGCGGGCTTGCGCCATTGCCAGAGGTCCTTTGTTGTAAACTCACCGGAATAGGAACTTGCTTTCCCGTCTATCCATATCCTGTACTGGTAGGTGGTATTAAAATCGAGCCCGCCGATGGTGAACTGCAGCGGGTTGAAATCATTTCCCAGGCTTCCATTATACGGGATGGTTTTCTTCAACGCGCCCCCCTTTTTATTATACTCCAGCGCCACCGTTTTCACCTCCGGCGATACTTCCACCCATACTTTCGCATCCCGCAATTCCACCGGGCCGAGCATAGGTCCGGAAATGACACGGGGCTGGGCTAGTATACCCGTAGCCGCAATTAACAGGCAGATTACAAGCTTGAATTCTTTCATGCGCGGAATTTAGTAGGCCAAGGTAAGTCAGAAATTAAACATGTATAAAAGAAAAAGCCGTCCCGTAGTACGGAACGGCCTTATTCTTTCATAAATCAATTATGGCTGAATGCGCAGGAGGTTGCAAACCTGAGCATACGACATCGACTTCAACTGGCTTTCGGTGTACACCTGGCCGTTGATCTCAGCGGTCTTCTCTGAAGACCGGCCACCGGCTACGCCACCAGGAATTAAAATGTAACGATGAGCATTCGTACCGCCAAATGTACCAGGGTCGCCAACACCATTACTATTGAAGAAGCGTATCGTAATAGTACCAACCTGGGTTATATATTGCATGTATTGAACACCTCCAGGTCCTGCAATCCCTTCATTAATCGGCAACTGATATGTAACAGTGGAAGCGCCCACAAAACGAACGAAAACCAATACTACCCCCTGATCGATTATAGCCTGGGTAGCACCCGGAGCTGTAATGGGGTACCTTCTTTGATCAATACCGAAAATGCTTTGTACAGCAGACCAGTTAGCAATATTAAAATTGGTCCAGGGTGAATAGATCACATTGGCAGTACCTGCAGGACCCTGGGGACCTTGCGGACCTGTAGGACCAGTGGGACCGGCGGGACCAGTCGGACCTATGGGGCCGGCGGGACCGGCGGGACCCTGTGCGCCGGTGGGACCTTGCGCGCCTGTAGCTCCGGTGGGTCCTTCAGGACCTTCTTTAGTACAGCTTACGGCTAAAAAAGTTATGGCTATCGCCAGGAGGGACAGAAGTCTGAACTTTCTCATAAAAGTTGATTTGGCTGTTAATTGGTTTCGGTTTTAAAAATAAAGGGATTTTCCCTTTCCACCAAGACAAATTAAAGGTAAAGGAAAAAAAATCAATCCGATATGACCCCCTGAAAAATTTCATTTATGGCCGAACGGTTATATTTGTCGCCAAACTCCAAACATATGAGTACCCGTAAATGGTTTTTTTTAGTCCTGCTGGGTTTACCCGCCCTGATCACCCAAGCCCAGTTCAAAAAAGGTGACCGGATGGTGGGGGCTTCCGTTGCCAGCGTACAGTATAATTCCGGCAGTTCGGATATAACGGTGGACCAGATCGGGGATAATAAATCCAAAATCACCGGTTATAATTTTAGCCTGAGCCCTTCCATGGGCTGGTTCCTCTCGGAGAAAACCGCGGTGGGCGCCGTCCTGACAATCAACCCCACGGGCGGAAAAACCACCTATGAACAGAATGGCACCACCTATCAAAGCGACAAGAACAATAATTTCAACATCGGCCTGGGCGGCTTTGCCCGGCATTACCTGGGCAACTCCGGCTCCTTTTTTCCTTTCGCCCAATTTGGCTTTAACCTCGGCATCAGCAGCCTGAAAACGGAGGGATTTTTTTATGGCGGATCGGGACCTTCCGCCTATAAAATCAGCTATGACGGCAGTTCTTCGGGCGGATTTTTCGCCAATGCCAGTTTACAGGCCGGGTTAACCAAAATGGTTGGTGAAAACGCGGGACTGGACATTACGATCGGGTATAATTACGGGTATAACAAACATACATTCGATAAAACCACCCTGCGGGATAATGGAAATGACGGGTCTGTTGACGAAACCCTTAAGAATAAAACCACGACCAAATTCACCAATCACGGGTTCCTGCTGGGCGTGGGGTTCCAGGTGTTCCTGAGGAGGAAGTGAGGGGACGATATCCGGGGTATTGAGTGTATCTACTGTATTTGATAATAAGAAATAAAGTAAATAAAGTATATAGAGTATATAAAGTGGCTACCATAGGAAGCATTCAAAAGATATAGGGTATATAAAGTCTTTGAGAAACTTTACATACCCTATATACTTTAGATACTTTATTTACATTATATACTCAATATACATTCTACAGATACTCAAAATAACCGGGCACACCCGTCACTTATTCATCATCTGCTTCGCCTCAATGCTCAGCGTAGCGTGCGGCACGGCGCGAAGACGGGCTTTATCGATCAGCTTTCCGGTAACACGGCAGATTCCATAGGTCTTGTTCTCGATCCGCATCATCGCTTTTTCCAGGTGATCGATAAAAGTGATCTGGCGGCTGGCCATCTGGCTCAGTTGTTCCCGTTCCATGCTCACGCTGCCATCTTCCATGGTCATGTAGCGGGCTTCATCCATGTCGCCGCCTTCGTCCTTGCGGGTAATCAGCCCCTGCAGGTAGGCCAGTTCCTTTTTGGCGGCATCCAGTTTTTTCTGGATGATCTCCCGGAATTCGGCCAGGTCGGAATCGGAATAACGCATGGTCGGACCTTCGGATCTGGCAGCCGCCTGTGAATCCAGGATCGACTTGGTAAACTCGGGTTCGTATTTCACGGAGCTCTTCGTGGTGGTCTTCGGGATCACGATTTTGGACGGCTTGGGAGGTTCTTTCTTTATCACAGGCTGAACTTTAGGTTTTATGGATACTAATGATTTCGGATCCACCGTACCGGGTTTCCTCACCACCGGTTTCGGGGCAGGCTCGGGTTTTACCGGCGCTTTGGCTACCGGGGCAGCCGGGCGGACGGGTTTGGGTGCCGGTTTAACAGCCTTTTTAGGGGCGGGTTTGGGTGCCGGTTTTTTCGCAGCCGGTTTTGCTGCCTTTTTGGCAACAGGCTTAGGGGCAGATTTTTTCACGGTTTTCTTTAACGCCGCTTTTTTACCTGCCGGACGGGCGGGCTTGGCGGCCTTTTTTTTAGGGGCGGGTTTGGTGGCTTTTTTAGTAGCCTTTTTCCCGCCTGTGGGGCGGGCATGCTTTTTTGTTGCCATAAATTACCCTTTTTTTGAAACAATCACATTTAGCAAAACATCGTTGATCCCGATCTCCGTTCCTTCCTTCAATTCCGGCACAAATTCAAGCTTATCGGCCAGAATTTCGGCGCAAATATAGTCTTTAAACCGGGCCAAAGAATCTTTTAAATTATCGTCTGCCGCCACCTTCAGAACCACCCGGTCTGTCAGCTCAAAACCACTGTCCTTGCGGATCTTCTGAATTCTGTTCACAAATTCCCGGGCATTCCCCTCAGCCTCCAGTTCGGGAGTTACGGTGAGGTCAAGCGCTACGGTAAGGCTCCCCTTTCCGGCCACGTTCCATCCCGGGATATCCTCGCTGCTGATCTCCACATCGGAAACCTGTAATATTACAGGTTCGCCGTCAACCGGCAAATTATATTGACCCTCTTTTTCCAACAGGGCAATGTCTTCAGAACTGAAACCGGCCAGGGCCGCGGTTACGGCTTTCATTTTGGGTCCCAGTTTCTTACCAAGCGCCACAAAATTGGGTTTTACTTTTTTGCGGATAAAGGAGTTGGAGGGATCGAGGTATTCAATCTCCTTCACGTTCACCTCCGCTTTAATAAGATCTTCCACTTTTTGCAGTTGGTCCTTCATGCCCGGGTTCAGGACGGGGATCAGCACTTTCTGCAGAGGCTGCCGCACCTTGATATTCGCTTTCTTTCGGAGTGATAATACCAGTGAAGAAGCGTCCTGGGCCAGTTGCATTCTTTCCTCCAGAACAATATCAATAGCCCCCCTGCCTCCCAAAGGGGGATTCCTGGTCGCATCTAAACCAGGATAGCTGACATGATGCACAGACTCTGCATTAAATCTTCCGGTAACAGTATTCAGGTTTTGGAATAAATAATCACTGAAGAATGGTGAAATAGGTGCTACAAGCCTTGCAAGTGTTTCCAGGCATTCGTAGAGTGTCTGGTAAGCGCTGATCTTATCCTGTTCATACTCCCCTTTCCAGAACCGGCGACGGCAAAGCCGCACATACCAGTTGCTCAGGTGTTCGTCCGTAAAATCCTCGATCACGCGGCCGGCCTGGGTGGGCTCGTAATCATCCATGTATTCATTCGCCTTCTTCACCACCGAGTTCAGCGATGAAAGGATCCACCGGTCGATCTCCGGACGGTCCTTCACGGGGATATAATCCTCCCGGAAGGCGAACCCGTCCACATTGGCATAAAGCGCGAAGAACTGGTAGGTGTTATATAATGTACCAAAGAACTTGCGCTGCACTTCGCGGATTCCCTCAATGTCGAACTTCATATTATCCCAGGGCGAAGCGTTGGTGATGAGGTACCAGCGGGTGGCGTCGGCGCCAAAGGTTTCGATGGTTTGAAAGGGATCGACCACGTTGCCAAGCCGCTTGCTCATCTTGTTGCCGTTCTTATCCAGCACCAGCCCGTTCGAAACGCAGGTTTTATAGGCTACGGAATCAAACACCAGCGCCGCGATGGCATGCAGGGTGTAGAACCAGCCACGGGTCTGGTCCACTCCTTCCGCGATGAAATCAGCCGGGAAGGACTGCCGGAATGTTTCTTTATTCTCAAAGGGGAAATGCCATTGGGCATAGGGCATGGCGCCGCTGTCGAACCAAACGTCGATCAGGTCGGGCACCCGCTTCATGGGCCGGCCGGAATCGCTGACAAGGGTGATCTCATCCACATAGGGCTTGTGCAGGTCAAGGATGCCCTCATGGAGATAATGTTTGTTGGTCTCCCCTCCCAGTACATCCGCCGCCTTTCTTATTTCACTATTGAGCTCATCAATGCTTCCGATGCACTTTTCCTCTGCTCCGTCCTCCGTTTTCCAGATCGGGAGCGGGGTACCCCAGAAGCGACTGCGACTGAGGTTCCAGTCCACCATGTTCTCCAGCCAGTTCCCGAACCGTCCCTCGCCGGTTGACCGGGGCTTCCAGTTAATGGTCCTGTTCAGTTCCACCATCCGGTCCTTGATGGCCGTTGTTTTGATGAACCAGGCGTCGAGCGGATAATACAGTACGGGTTTGTCGGTCCGCCAGCAATGGGGATAGCTGTGTTCGTATTTCTCCACTTTAAAAGCGCGGTTCTCTTTTTTCAGCTTCACGGCAATATCCACATTCACATCGGTCCAGTCGGGATCATCCTTATAATTCTTTACATACCGGTTGCTGAACTCATCCAGTCCGTCTACAAACTTTCCCTCCCGGTCTACCATCGTGAGGATACCGATATTATATTTCTTACCCACCTTAAAGTCATCGGCGCCGAAGGCCGGGGCCGTATGCACGATGCCCGTACCGTCTTCGGTAGTCACAAAATCGCCGACCAGTACCCGGAAAGGTTTCGCACCGGGAGTAATTTCCTCAATGACATGGGGGGAATTGGCTTCATAAGGCAGAAGTTGCTCGTATTCGCAGCCTTCCAGATTCTTGCCCTTGAATTCAGCAAGAATTTTCCAAGGTGCCGAAGATGTGTTTGATACTTTTGGTAATGATAAAAATGCATCTCCAACATTTTCAGTTTCTTTTTCCTTTAGAAAATATTTATTTATTAATGATTTTGCAAGTACTACATAAATTTTTGGGAATGGCTGATACGTATTAAATGTCTCTACTAAAACATAGTCAATATCTCCTCCGACTGTCAATCCTAAATTCGAAGGCAATGTCCATGGTGTGGTCGTCCAGGCGAGAAAAAAAACTTCATCATTCTGATTTCCTTGTTCTGCATTCGAAATTGCCTTAAACAGGAACTCGCTCTTTTCATTACGTAGCGCCCTGAACATCGCCACCGCACTTGTATCCTTCACATCCTTATACGTACCCGGCTGGTTCAGTTCATGCGAACTCAGCCCGGTACCCGCCGCGGGCGAATAGGGCTGGATGCTCACGCTTTCATACAGGAGGCCTTTTTTATAGAGTTCGCTCAGCAGCCACCAGAGCGTTTCGATGTATTCGTTCTTAAAAGTGATATAGGGATCATTCAGATCCACCCAGTATCCCATTTTTCGCGTTAGTTCATCCCATTTGTCCTTGTACCGCAGCACCGCTTCCCGGCATTTCTTATTGTAATCCTCAACGGAGATCTTTTTACCGATATCTTCCTTGGTGATGCCCAGTTCTTTTTCCACCCCAAGCTCGATCGGCAACCCGTGTGTATCCCAGCCCCCTTTCCGCTTTACCTGGAATCCCTTCATGGTCTTGTAGCGGCAAACCAGGTCCTTTAAAGTCCTGGAAATAACATGGTGGATCCCGGGCATCCCATTGGCGCTGGGAGGACCCTCGTAAAAGACGAATGGAGTGGCCCCTTCCCGAAGCGAAACGCTTTTCTCAAATGCCTGTTTTTCAGTCCATTGAGCCAGTATTTCCGCTTCAAAAGAAGGCAGGTTCAGACCGGAGAATTCTTTGTATTTAACGCTCATAGCCACCCTAAAAAGAGGGCAAAGTTACGGGAAAATAGAAGGGCGGCGATGGAAAAAGATGCTTAAATCTTCAATGGCCGTAAGGCTGAAGATTGAAAATTTCACATTGAGCATTCTATTGACGGGAATGCGAAATGTTCAATGAACAACGATCAACGCTCAATTTTCAATTGGGTGCCCGAAACATTCTGCTTTTAATGAAACAGCAATACAGGGCGGGATCAGAATCTATGAACCGGAATTTCCTTTTGAAACTGATGCCTGTCTTATTGATTCATGTTCCCAAAGATGAGCATTGAACATTGAACATTGAAAATTGATCATTGAGCATTTTATTGATAGGGACTCGAAATGTTCAACGAACAACGATCAATGTTCAATTTTCAATTTAAACCATAGCAACGATATTTAACAATGGGGCGATATGCCCAATTTGCCTACCCCTTCTTCAGCCACACCGCCTCAAACGCCGGGTACCCTCTTTCCCCGTTCTGGGTAAGCGCGGTGAACCGGAGCTTATAATAATTATTGTCGCTGTCTTTGAAAATGTAATACCGATCCGTTCTCACGGCCGGGCTTACACCGGGTCCGCCCCCGCTGCGCCAGTCGGCCGCGATGGCGTTCTGCGTGATCATAAAAGTCTGCGCGGCTATATCGGCTTCACTGAAATCGGCAAAGGGCTTCACACTCGTCATCACTTTTGCCACCATCACATTCCGGTTCAGCAGGATGATGTCCTGGAACAGGTAGGGCACCTCGCCGCTGCCGAAATTGGTGACGTTGGAAAAATAAGTCCAGGCAAGGTCCCATTTCATTTTCGGCGGCTCAATACCTACGATGCCGTTCTCAAAGGAGATATACCGGAAATTATAGAGATCATCTTTGGATATTTCCAGCGTGGAAAATGTGGTTGAGCCAATATCCGCATGCTGCAGCGTGTACCCGCCGGATGTGTTGCGGAGGATCCGGATCTTTTTCCAGCCTCTCGCGGGCGCCGGGCTGCCCGGGGCAAGCCCCCGGTTTACGATATAGACTTTGTTATCGCTTTCCACGGAGCTGACCGCGGCGATGGCTGTCCGGGTAAGATCGCCATTGGGATAATCGATATAAGCCAGGGAGGCGGTGGTCGGCGCGAACTGGCTGAAAGCTACTTCAGTGGAAAAACCCACCGTATCGGCCGCCGTTACCGTGTTCAGATCGTTCTTATTGATTGGCTTCGCCATCATCGCGGAGGAAGAATTCAGGATCACCCGGAAATCATCAGAACCGCAGTAAAACCCCAGGTCCCAGTTATTGCGGTTCACGGCCGTCTGGCGGCTGGCGCTGAGATCAATAAACACTTTATTGGGATACAAAGCGCCTCCCCCGTCGATTGTCAACGCGGCGCTATTGGCGATGATCTCGCCAAATGAAAGGGAAAATTGTTTGGTGACCCCGATAAAGACGGGCGCTTCGGATCGGACGAGATCAAAGAGGATCTTCTCATCACCGTCAAAGAGCACCCCGGTATTTTTTGTAACCGTAAACGAAACTTCATTATTGCCGGAAGGGATGGCGAGATCCAGCTTTCCCGCAACGGCTGCCGGGCTGGTGGTGTAATCAATACCATAAGCCAGTCCTGATTCATTCAGGTTAATGCTCACCGGGATATCCCTGTCGGTGTGGCGGGTCAGTTTAAGTTTGACCGTAATAGAGTTCTCGGCTGCTGTAATGCCCTGCGCGGCGGTCTCAAATACGACATAGTTATCAGCGGCCAGGGCGTCTCTTTTGCGGCAGGAACTGAATAACAGGGTTCCGGCTAAAATCGTCGCGGCTATCAGATAAAGATTCTTTTTCATGCTAAAATATTTTTAGTGTTGGTTTAATTCCTGTTCCAGTTAAAAAGCAGCGATGCGAAATAGGATCGCCCGGTGGCCACATTCAGTCCGCCGCCGGTATGGATCCCGCCGGCCACGAAACTGCTGTTGATCCGGCTCACGTCAAACAGGTTGCGCACCCCCGCGTTGAGGCGCAGGAGACTGAATAGTTTTTTAGTGAATGCCAGGTCGGCCAGGTGGTATCCTTCCTGCTCAGATAAAATGATATCGGGACCGCTCTGCACATAACGGGGACGCTTACCTGTGAATTTATAATAGAAGTTCAGGTCCAGTCCCAGTTTAGGGAAACGGTATCCGGCCGTGGCGTTGAGCTCGGGCGACCACAGCATGACGGGGAGTTCTTTATCCGTCTCAACCTGCTCGTTATAAAAACCGGTATACGCGAAACCGGCCGACAGATCCCAGTTCCTTCCGTTGTAAACACTGTTCAGGCTGGCCCCCGCCGTCCGGCTGTCGTACACATTATACAGTTTAGCCGTGTCGGATCCCTGGGTAAAAACAAAATCGATCCGGTTTTTTATGGCGTTGTAAAAACCGCCGGCCTGAACGGACACCACGGCACCGTTCTCTTTCTTCCGCTTCCAGTTGAAAGACCCGGTAAAACTGTGCGAGGTCTCCGCCTTCAGGTCGGGGTTGCCCAGCACCTGGTGATTAGCGTCAAAAAAACTGAAATACAACTCACGCAAGGAAGGGGCGCGGAAGCCCCGGGCATACGATAAACGGATATCGGTATTCGCGTTCAGCGCCCATTTGGCATTCAGCGAAGGAATAAATGGAGGCGCATCATAGACGGAGTTCTTAATAAAACGCAGACCCGTCCGCAGGCTGATCCGGTTACCGGGTGTGATCTCCGAAGTGATAAAAAACGCGTAATCATCCACGGCATTGGAACCGCTTTTGAGCCGTTCGCCTTCGCCCCGATCGAGATTGATATCGGCGCCCGGTTGAAAACTGATAACCCCGGATAATTTATACAACGCAGTGGCACGCAGGGTGAACCCGCTGAAATCCACGACCGATTGTCTTCCCTCGGCAGGATCCAGCCTCACGTCGCCGGTTTTTTTACTGAGCGTGGTGGAATAAACCTGGCGCCTGTAGCTGGTGTAGGCTGCTTGCAACTGAAAGGACAGATCATTACTGACAAAATAAGAACCCTGCAACTGGTGCATCAGCCGGCGGGTCAGGTATTCCTGGTCGTAAGCCAGCGTGTCGCCCGAATACGGATCGGGAAAGGGCAGGTAATTTCCGGGATTGGTGATCACTTCATCCAGTCCGTCGATCCGGTACCGGAGATTCAGTTTACCATTGTTGTAACCGATGAAACCATTCGCGATGAGCTGGTCCTTTTTGTGCCAGACCAGCTCCCGGCCGGTAGCGGTATCTTTCCAGCCCCCAAAATAATTATGGGTAAAAGATCCGCCGGTCTCCCAGCGCTTATGCTTCCACGTTAGTCCCAGCTGCTGGTTGTGGATGCCCTTTTTCCCGCCATACTCATCCCCCACCGTTTCCTCGTGCAGCCTGGCGGTTACGGACAGTTTGGACGCTGACGCTTTTTTGGTAATAATATTGATGACGCCCGCCAGCGCGTCGGCGCCGTAGATGACCGACATGGGTCCCTCCACGATCTCGATCCGTTCCACCGAATGAATATCAATCTGGCTGATATCAAATTCATTGTTGATACCCTGGCGACCCGTCACCGGCAGACCATCCACCAGGATCTTCACGTTCTGCCCGCTGAGACCCAGCATGCTGATGGAGGACCCCCCGGTGGCAAGGTCCTGTGAAAAACGAATATTCAGTTCATTCTTCAGCACATCCTGTACGCGCGTGGCGCCCTGTTTCAGGATGCGGTCCTTACCGATGACCCGGACCTGGTAAACGGAGTTCTTTACGGATTGCGGTTTATACTGTCCTGTCACCACCACTTCTTCCAGTTCTTTGGCCCGGGTGGTGTCTTCGGGACCGGTGGCCCTGAAGATCTGCGCTTCGGAGGAGATCGAAATTCCTGTGATGAAAGCGAAGAGGGCCGTTGTAAATTTTCTCATATTGCTGATTTGCGGTTGCAAAGTTTCACCAGCAATATTTCCCCTTTATCATGCGATTGTCAGGATAAGCCGAATGACATTTCTTTTACAATAAAATGACGCGGCACCGTGGATGAATCATGCAGGTTGATGAGCAGGATCATGGTAATTTCCGCCTGCGCTGTGCTTCGGCGGGCCAGTGCAGCAAAAATTTTTTGGCCACGAAAACACACGAATGAACACGAAATATATTTTAATAAAGGATCTGTGTCAATCCGTGTAATACCCGCCTGCGCTTTGCTAAGACGGGCAAGCGTGTTAAAAAATTGGCCACGAAAACACACGAATGAACACGAAATATATTTTAATAAAGGATCTGTGTCAATCCGTGTAATACCCGCCTGCGCTTTGCTAAGACGGGCAAGCGTGTTAAAAAATTGGCCACGAAAACACACGAAAAATATTGAGAGGTGAATTGATCAAGATTCGAGTCATTGGTGTCATACGTGGCTAATTTTATTGCCACTAATTACACGAATTGCACGAATTATACCGTTCTGATCTTTGAAATACCCGGCTGCACTCTGATCGGAGTGCATGTGCGGCAACCCTTTCCAGTTTTTTCGTGTGTTTTCGTGGCTAAATTACATTGCCACAGATGAACACGGCTTATATTTCTATAGGAAGCCTGTTCTGTGGAAATCCGTGTAATCCGTGGGCGATTTTTCCTTGCCATAAAATACACAGATGTGCAATGCATCTAAAGCTTCGCCCCCAGACTCACGAATAAGGTTCTTCCGTCCGCCGGCAGCGCTCCCGGTCCGGGGTAACCTCCGGCACGGCGGGTAAAATAGCGTGCATCAAAAAGATTGTTGACCCCGGCTTTCAGATTCATGCTTTTTGAAAATTTGTACGTGAAGGTCAGATCCGTTACGGTATAGGATGGGATCAGCCCGTTATTGCCATTGGCCGATGGGGCAGACGTATTATTCGCATCGCTGTAGGTTTCACTCACGTAACTGAGCTGTAAGGTCAGTAACGCGGCCCTGTAACCACCCGTAATGCCTCCACGGAAAATATGCGTGGGGGCGTTCTCCACCTTTTTCCCCTTTGTTGAAGCGTCTTTATGATCCTGGCCATAACGCGCATGCGTGTACGCGTAAGAAGAAAACAGAATGATGTCCCCTTTCGTGCTTTTTGAAAAGGCGCGCCAGGGATTGAACTCGATATAGGTTTCCAGTCCCCTGCTGGTGCTGCTCCCCACATTCGTGATCAACCGGTAAGAAGGGGAACCATTCACCGTTACGGTGCCGATACGGTTATTGTAACGGAGCAGGTAGCCGCTGATATCAAACTGCAGGAAATTTTTCAGTTTGCCGCGGTATCCCAGGTCGATATTATATCCTTTCGAATCTTCCAGGTCCTGATCCACCACATCGGTGGTGGGCGGCGCCTGCAGGTTGGCGAACTGGATGGGGCGGTAGGCCTGCGTGATATTGGCGTAGATCTCGGTGCCGGCCGTTACATGGTATTCGGTACCGGTTCCCGCTAGCAGGAAGCCCCGGCTGCGGGTGATATCCTGCAGGAGGATCTCCGCGCCACCGACGGAAAACCCGTTTCGTCCACTGGCCGCACCCTGCAGCCATTCGTAGCGTATCCCGGGAATGAGCAGCCATTTGTCCGTGATCCGGAAAATATTCTCAGCGAATACGGCCGCGTTTTGGGATTTGAACTCGATATCACGGGGGTGCTCACCGATGACGGTGATATCATAATCCGAACCCGTGGTTCCTTTCCCGTCGGCCCGGCGGTGCGTGGTACCGGTGTATAACCGGATGCCGCCCGAAAAAGTGGAACTCATTTTTCCCAGTTGATAATCCGTGATGATCCGGCTTTCCAGCCCGTAGTTCCTGTATTGGTCAAGTGTAAGCGATCGGTTGTTGTATTGCAGGGTAGTGGGATTTATGCTGTCCTTTACCAGGATGGATTGCAGGAAACCCACGCTGTTGCGGTTGCCGAGGGTGGCGAAAACTTTGGTGTTCCACCTGCTTTTCTCATTGAAGGTATAGTTCAGGATCAGCGCGGGGGTGGTCCATTGAATATCGAACCAGTTGCGTGCGCGCAGGCTCTGCAGCGCATCTTCACGAAGCTGTAAATCGGTGAGTCCGCCGGGCTGCTGGCTGCGGATATGCGAGTGCATGACTTCGGCCGTGAGCGACAGTTTCGGGTTGAAGTACCAGGTGGCCGTGCCATAACCGGCGTTGGTGAAATAGCGGCTGCTCGCCCGCCATCCTTCGCCGCTGCGGTGATCGAAGAACGAGTAATAATGGAACCGGCCGGTTTTTCCGCCGATGGCTTTGTAGCTGTTGAAGAGGTTTTTGCTCCCGGCAGTTTGCTGGGTTTCGAATTCAAACTTTTTTTGAATCTCACTGCCGTTGCGCAGGATATAGTTGACCAGTCCGCCGAACTGCGGTCCGTATTGCAGTGCGCCCTGTCCGCGCACCACCTCTATCCGCTGCACCGCCTGCATCTGCGGGTTGTAATAGGCTTCGGGGTAACCGAAGGGATCGGCCGCGATATCGTACCCGTTTTGCCGGATATTGAATTCCCAGCTCCGGTTGGGGCTGAGTCCGCGTGCGGCGATGCCCACCTGTATCCCGCTGGGGTCGCTTTCCCAGATATGGATGCCCGGCACTTTGGCCAGCACCTGTCGCATGGTGTTGGTGACCACGTTGCCCTGCACGTTGTCCATCACGATCAGGGCGTTTTTCTTACCCGCGTAGATGGAAGTGCCCACCACTTCGGGGAGTTGCTGGTAATCGCTTTTACTGTTCCGTCCCACCACGGTGATATCGGGCAGGTATTTATGAACGGGGTTCAGGGTATCATCATGAAAGACTTTTGGGTATTCCTGGGCGGAGGCGGGTACGGAAGCAATCATGGCCGCCGCGAGATATATTTTTTTCAGCATGGTGCAAAATTGATCACATGCCATAGGGCGGGGCTGACGGATCGGGAAAAATGGTTACGCGATCGGAAACAAAAAATGGCCGCCCGGACAGGCAGCCATTCCAATAATCTCTGAAAACATTTTATTCCACCACCACGATCCCCTTCGCCAGCACCCGCACTTCTTTCTGGGGTTCTTTGATGGCGTCAATTTCCTCTTTTGATTTTTTGGCATCCTCGGCATAATGCTTCAGCTCCGCCACCGAAGTGGTCTTGATCTTTACCTCGCCGTCGATCACCACGGTCTTTCCCTTTGCCGCCAGGGGCAGGAAGAACCCATAATCTTTCATCTTCACGGTAGCCGATTCACCATTGGGCAGTTCCAGTTTCAGCCAGCAGCCTTTCTTGGGACAAACCTCGGTGATCTTCGCTTTGATCTTTCCATCCACGGATTCCACGCCGGAATTGAGTTTGGCTAACGCCTCACCCACCGGTATCGCCCCGTCGGCACTTATCTTTTCGCCATACCATTCGCCGGGTTTGGCGTCTCCTTCGGGGGGCTGGGCATTGGATACCAGGGCCAAACCGGAAACGAGTACGGCAATAAAGAGTTTTTTCATGTTTTATTTTTTGGTTGTTTAAGAGTGGATGACAAAGATAGAAGTTCCCTGTAAAAAGTTGCTTATTCCGGCAAAACCGGTTTTTGAAATTCCAGGGGCGGGGAGCTGATCGCTTCCAGGAAAGCCGCCAGGTCGGCCATTTCCCGGCGGGTCAGGTACAGCATGCGGGAGCCGGACTTACCCGGCAGGGGCGACAATTTATTATAGTGCGAAAGAATATCATTTATATGTGTCAGTTTCCCGTTATGCATCCACGGACCGGTCCGCATCACATCCCGGAGTGAGGGGGTCTTGAATTTTCCAAGATCTTCCTCCTTATGTGTCACTTTATAAAGCCCCTCGTCATCCGTCATCATCCCGTTGCGGTGAAAACCGTTATCAGAAAACAACGGGCCGTTATGACAGTTCATGCATTGCGCTTTGGTTCGGAACAGATGCAGCCCCCTGAGTTCCGCGGCCGACAGCGCCTTTCGCTTTCCTTCCAGGAACTCATCAAAACGGCTCCTGCGCCCGCTCACGGTCTTTTCAAAAACGGCGATGGCCTCCGTCATCCGGTCCGGATCGATCTCCTCATCGCCGAACGCCGCCCCGAACATTTTTTTATACCCCGGAATATTACGGAGTGTCCGCATCACATCCGGCATGTCGCTGTGCATTTCCGTTTCACTGTTGATGGGCGCGAAGGCCTGGTCCTGCAGATCCTTTGCGCGACCGTCCCAGAACAACCGCTTATAAAACCAACTGTTCTGGATCGTGGGAGAATTGCGTTTATTGACCGCCCCCTCATGACCCATTGATTTTTCTTTCCCGTCGGTCCAGTTCAGTTCGGGCTGGTGACAGGTGGCGCAACTGATCCTGCCCGATCCGCTCAGCCGTGTATCAAAGAACAGCGTTTTGCCCAGTTCGATGAGAGGGCGCAAAGAATCTTTCATGGATTCCAGCGGACCGGCGGGCAATACCCCCAGTTCCGTCCACGTCACCCCTTCGTCCACCGTTGGCCCGGGCCATTGCGAAGACGGGCGGGAATAAATACCACGCAGACTTTCTTTTGAAAAAGAAACGGAAATAATGACGGCCGAAAAAAGAAAGGCGGAGACAATCGTTTTACGCATCCGGCAAATATGCGGAAAAAGCGGTTTAAAATCGATGATCATAATCCGGGTTAATTTGAAAGCTGACCCGGCATTAAATAATCATGTACGCCCCCTCAGCTTTCCTTTTGCTTTTTCTTTTTTACCTGGAAAACCCGGGAGAGGTTAAACCCGAACCGGACTTCGCCTTTACCCCACTTACCCGTAGTCTCCGTGATAAAAGCCCTTTCATTCATTCCCGTTGAATTGGAGAAATGCAGTTGGAAAACGTGGCCGCCGGTCTCGATATCAAACCCGACGGAAAGCGGGTGATAATAACCGCTGTCGGGCATACCATACACCACATGCGAGTAGTCCCAGGTGAACGCGATGCGCTGAGACAGCTTCAGCCGTCCCCCCACTTCCACGGCATAGATATCATTGGGATCCTTTTCCAGCGGTACGATGTTTTTATGCACCATGGTGGGCGCCACCTGCAGGGAAAACCGCTCGCTGAATTTCCGGCCGATGAGTACCTGGAAATAATAGGCCAGCCGCGACGTGAAGAAATTCTGTTTGCTGGGGTCGGCCCAGGGCAGGCCGTCCATGGTCATCCCCGAAACAAGGGCGACCGTTACGGGAAAACTGCCTTCTCCCGTGGATTGACGAACCGGCGCGAATTTCATATACGCATCGAGTTCTTTTTTATAGGTGCTTCGTCCCACTCCCACCATCAGGTTGTGGAGTATCCCGTAATCAAAACCGAGACGCATACTGGCCTGGTCGAGACCGAAGAAGTTCTTATAGCCCTGGTCGAGTTGTCCGAACCGGTGCAGGATCCGGAGATCCAGCGTGCCGGGATTGAGAAATTCGATGGAATGACTGTTGATGACACGCGGGGATTTGAAAGCGTATTTCACCCTTTCCTTTCCGGGTTTTTCATCGGTCTGCACGAGTTTGAGCAGGTCTTCGTCCTGGGCAAAAACCGCAGTGAAGGTGAAAAGCAGGATGGATAAGAAAAAATATTTCAGGAAGATTTTTTGCATAAACAAAGGATGATTTTGATGGATCAATTTTTAAGCGGTTCAAGCGAGCAGTTCACGCTGATCTTCGCGGTCTTTGCCACCTTATCGGCTACCAGACCCGGAATGGAGATATCGAAATCGGACATCTGAACACTGAAGGACGCGGAGGCGCTGATCTTTCCCCCGGTTACCTGCAGTTTACCGGTGGTTTCCACCTCTTTTGTCTTACCGTGCAGGGTGAGATCACCTTTTACCTTAACGGTATGCGTACCGTCCTTTGAAAAATCGATCTCATCCGTATCCTTTACTTTTCCCTTGAACTCCGCTTTCGGGAACTTGTGACTCTCCACGTAATTCTCATTGAAGTGTTCTTCCATCAGCGCCCTTTCAAAAGCGAAGCCCTTCATCAGCACCGCGAACTGGATGGCGCCGGATTTGGTGTCCATCACGCAGGTGGCGCTCCGGTTGGTGCCTTCAATCCTTTCGGGTGAAGAAGGCGATGTGGCGTCGAAGCCGATAGTGCCCACTTTGGTAAAATAACGCTGGGCAAAAGCAACGCCGGTTGTGAAAAGAAACAGGAGGCTGAATGCAAGTACTTTTTTCATAATGATGATTGTTTGAAATAGTTAGCAAATCATTTTTTATTGTCTACCACGCTTCGCACCAGGACCACATCCGATCCCAGCAGTTCATCGGCGTTGAAACCGGAACAGATGCCCTTAACAGCTACGCGTATGCCCGTTTTCAGTTGCGACGCTTCCGCACTGTGCGTGCTGTCGAAGCTGCAACGCACGGATGACATCGAGGATGTATCGCCCAATACAACGGAATAAAAACCCCTGTCATCCCGGGCAAGTTCTTTTACAAGACCTTCCACGCGGATCACCTTATCCCAGTATTTCTTATTGGCCGCCTGTTCGCCGGATTCGAATTCGCTGATCAGCTGCGTGGCGGGAAGGGAATAATCGGGCCGGAGGCGGGAGGTGTCCTTATGAACACGGTTGTACTCTTTATAAATATAAATTGCCGCCGCCGCCAGCACGAGCAGGAGCGGGAGCACGATATACCGGAGGATGTTCTTTCTCTTCATATACTGTGGCTTTATAATTTTCTAATTATTGGGCATTCCTTTATCGATCCACCGTTTGACGGCGGCAATCTGGCAGGCGGTCATTTTTGACATCCCCTTGGGCATGGGTGAGTAACCGCCCGCATGACTGATGGAACCGTAAAGGGTCCCGTTCTGCCCGATCGTTTTATCGGCTGCGTAGGTTCCCATCAGCACCCCGCCGGAGGGAAAGCTACCCGTATGACAACTGTAACAGAATTGCTGGAATACGGGTACTACCTGCTGCGCGTAAGATGAGGTCGTTGTGGTGTCGGCGCAAACGCCGTTGTTCGTTCGGTATAACAATTCTTCCTTGTCGTAGTAACAGGAACCCAGTGAAAGTATAATGATTGAAAAAACCAGAAGACTAAAAAAACATTTCATTGTTCAGGTTTTAATTGTTGGGGGTGCCGGCATCGATCCATTTGCGGACCTGGATGATCTCGCAATCGGATAATTTGGCGGAATTTTTGGGCATGGGTGAATAACCGGGCTGGTGCGTAATGGAACCGTATAGTTTTCCGTTCAGCGCTACGGTCTTTACATCATTATAGGTGGACAGGTCGATGTTACCACCCAGGTTGGCCGGGTTGTGACAGCCTTTGCACTTCGAATCCATCATGGGTTTGATCACGCCGCTGAAAGTGAACACGGCGGTGTCGCAGGCGGCCGAACAGTTGTTATTCTTCGCGCCCTGGTCGATCCATTTCCGGATCAGTTCTTTCTGGGCCGCTGTCAGCGGGGGCATGGGTGGCGGGGGCATAACCTCTCCGCCGGTTTTAATGATCACTTTATACAATTTGCTGTCGCCCGCATTCCCGGGCTTCACGTAGCGGATAATGTTCGCATAGGTGGTCAGGTTCACCCCGTCGGCATGCGTGATGTTGTCATGACAACCGCTCATGGTGCAGTTGGAAGAGATGATGGGCATGACCTGGTTTACAAAGTATACCGAGTCGGGACTGCAACTGGCAGTAGGCGGGGGTGTTCCACCACCCCCTCCGCTGGGAAACAGGATCTCATGCCGGCAGGCCGCCAGGACCATCAATAGCGCCAGGACCATCCCGGTCCAAAACTTGAATTTGCTCATCATAAAAAGCTGGGTTTGTACATTAAAAGTTGCGTGCATTTCAGCATTGCCTGTCTTCACGCGGAATGAACCGCGGTTCGGCGAACAACAGGAACAGGAAATGCGGGAAACCGGGCGGAAAGAGGATCAGGCCCGTTTCGGTGGCTGAAGGATCAGTTGTACATGCTTGGAGGAGATGCCTTCTTCGATGGCGCTGTTATAAACCGGGTGTTCCGGTATAAGAATTTTAATAGGCAGGATCTCATTTACCATAGGTGAATAGACATGTGAGATCGTTTGGTCATACGAATTATGCCAGGGAAGCTGTTTGTCCCGTTCATCATCCGCAGTCGTTCCGTCATCGCCCCCGTAGTGCATGGCCATAAACTCTCCAAAACTGATAGAGGGATCCTGCCGGTGGTGCTGGAAATAATGCGAGAACAACAGCGGAAGCTTAAATAATTGTCCCAGTTCCGTATGACCGGTGAGATAAACTGCCGACAGTAATATGAGCAGGGTGTTGCGCATGAATCGGAAATTATTTTCCCAAAAATGATGCCATGTGTCATACAACTGTCATCTAACCATTTTTATTGTATGCGCCAGATCAATTAACAGGAGAAATACGGCTGGTTTGTACGATGGGGGATCGTAAAAAAGTAAATCTTGATCTACCTCAATAAAAGCTCGCAGGGCTTAAGTCCCGTGTGTTTCTTGAAGGCTGTGGAGAAGTGAGAGATGGAAGAATAGCCCAGCAGCAGGGATACTTCGGTTACGCTCAATCCTTTTTCATAAAGCAGGTACTTGGCGTGTTCCATCCGCTGGCTCTGGTAAAAATCAAAAACCGTGGTGCCGAACAATTCCTTGAACCCTTTTTTCAGGTAACATTCGTTAATGGCCACTTTCCGGCTGAGTTCTTTGATGGTGATGGGCTCCCCGATATGCTGCACCAGGATCTCCCTCGCTTTGATGATCTTTTCCCGGTCGGCCTCATTAGCGAGGAACTTGCAGTTCACCACGTCGATTTCTTTCTCGCCCAGCATGCAGTCGAGACTGTAAAGAAGGAGCATTTGTGTCTGGGCGTTGATATAGATATTCTCAAGGCTGTCGGAATAGGTATGGTTCAGCACCCCTTCCAGCACCATGCGGGTTTTGCCGCAAAGCGGGAGTATCTTGGTAAAGGAAGAACGGTGTTTGAAATTCAGGATATCATCCGTAAGGACGGTATTTCCCTTCCTGGGTTTTACGAACTGGCTGAGCTGCACCGGGGAAAAACGGAAACTCACCACATCCACACTGTCGACCCGCTCCTGGCAGCTTTTCGAAGCGCTGAACTGGCACATGTCGCATTCCGTATCTTTCTTCCGGCAGTAAACGTTCCCGCTCACGCAGAAACGAAGTTCGAGGTAATTCTCAGCGGGTTCGTTACGGGTGTAATGGTAGACCATCATCCCGGTATCCTCAAAATTCCACTGGGGATTCCGGCGGTACCGGTAAATGCTGTATTGCACGGATCCGGGGATCTGCTGCTGCTTTTCCTGCAGCAGGCGCAAATCACCCTGCATCAGGTGCTGCCGGTGTGCCGTGGCCAGTATGTCGGGCGGGTTAAGCATTGTCGAAATACAAAATTACGACTTCCCGGGCATATTCAATGGTGTAACGCTAAATACCTTCGTTTCGGGTTCATTTTTAACAGGCTATGATGGAAAAAAACTTCCATATTTTGGGCTAAGGGCTAACTTTGCCCGTTCCGTAAACAGGACCATGATCCATCCGCACACATATATTCACCCGAACGCCCGGCTGGCGACCAATGTAAAAGTTGACCCTTTTACCGTTATTCACCAGGACGTGGAGATCGGGGAAGGCACCTGGATCGGATCGAACGTAACGATCATGGAGGGGGCCCGGATCGGCAAGAACTGCCGGATTTTTCCGGGGGCGGTTATTTCTGCCATTCCGCAGGACCTGAAATTCCACGGCGAATATTCCAATGTGATCATCGGTGATAATACCACCATCCGCGAATTCGTGACAGTGAACCGGGGTACGGCCGACCGGGAGAAAACAGTGATCGGGAAGAACTGCCTGATCATGGCCTATTCGCATTTTGCGCACGATTGCCTTGTGGGTGACAACTGTATCGTGAGTAACAATACCCAGGTAGCCGGTCATGTCACTATCGGCGAATGGGCTATCCTCGCAGGCATGTGCGCCGTACACCAGTTTGTCAAGATCGGATCACATTCCTTTATTGCCGGTGGTTCGCTGGTCAGTAAGGATGTGCCCCCCTATATCAAGGCCGGCCGTACGCCCCTCAGTTACGCCGGGGTGAACTCGATCGGTTTGAAGCGCCGGGGATTCAGCGTGGAGCGGATCAATCACATCCTCGATATTTACCGGGTGCTTTATAACAAGGGCATGAACACCAGCCAGGCCGTGGAATATATCGAAGAAGAAATGCCCGCCACCGATGAGCGCGATGAGATCGTGACTTTTATCCGGGAAAGCGGCCGCGGCATCATCAAACGCTTCACCAAAGGCAATCATGATGATGATCTCCCTATCTGACGCGGGAAAACGATTCAACCGGGACTGGATCTTCCGTCATGCCAATTACCGTTTCGCATCCGGACAATCCTATGCCATAACCGGTCCCAACGGGAGCGGGAAGAGCACCCTGTTGCAGGTACTCAGTGGCTCAACGATGTTGAATGAGGGAAATGTTCAATATTCAATTAACAATGTTCAATACTCAACTGAGCGGATCTATCAGCAGGTTTCTTTGTGCGCTCCTTACCTGGAGGTCATTGAAGAAATGACCCTGAGAGAATTCCTGGGTTTCCATAATGGGTTCAAATCTTTCTTACCGGGCATTACCACCGATTTTATCATTCAGGCTGTGGGTCTTGAAAAGGCTGTCAACAAACAGATTCGCTATTATTCATCCGGGATGAAACAGCGGGTCAAGCTGGCGCAATGCATCTTTTCCGATACGGCGATCGTGCTGCTGGATGAGCCCTGCACCAACCTCGACAAGACCGGCGTGGAATTGTACAATGAACTCATATCAGCCTACTGCAAAAAAAGACTGGTGGTCGTCAGTTCCAACGACCCCCAGGAATACGCATTTTGCGCCGAACTGCTCAATATCATGGACTGGAAATAATTGACCCGGACTATGTCATGCAGGCTAAGTACTGCCAACTGTAGACTGTAGACTGTGGACTGTAGACTGTAGACTGCTCACTTCGACATCACCTCCTCCCCACATTCCTTCCCGATCTGTCTCGCCCCTTCCGGATCATTGTCCGCTTCTTTCATCGATTTGTACTTCGCGATAAATTTATCCGCCATGCAATCGCAAAGCAGTCCCAGTTGAGTTTGGGAAAAAAGTTTCTGGGCCTCGTTCTTTTTCGTGAAATTCTTCAGGCAGTCGTTCACCAGTTTGTCTTTTGACATTTTGTCCCGGGCACATCCTGCCAGCAAGAGAGTCATTCCGGAAATGAGCAGATACTTCATTGTTTTCATCAGTTGGTTTTTGTATTTGGTCAAATAAAGCCGGGTGGTATATCCTCAGCGCTGGCTGGCGATCAGCAGGTTCAGGTCGGTATATTTGAGATCAAAGCGCTGGCTCAGGTAGAAATTGGTAAGCGATCCTTTAAAAAGATAGATCCCGCTGCGGAGGTGAAGTTTGTGCCATACCAGGTTTTCAAAACCGCCCTCCTCACCTGCTTCCATCAGCAAGGGCATGAGCACATTGCTGATCGCCTGTGAGGCCGTGCGCGCAAAGCCGGAAGGAATATTGGGAACACAATAATGGATGACTCCATATTTCATGAAAATCGGATGCTCATGCGAAGTGATCTCGGAGGTCTCGAAACATCCGCCACGGTCGATGCTCACATCGATGATCACGGAACCGGGTCGCATGTTGCTCACCATTTCTTCCGTAACCACCATGGGGGTGCGGCCGGTCTCCGATCCCAGGGCCCCCACCGCCACCTCGCAGGTCTTTAACTGCTTGGCCAGCATGCGCGGTTCGATCACGGAGGTCCACATACGCTGACCGATATTATTTTGCAGCCGTTTCAGGCGGTACACGCTGTTGTCAAATACTTTCACCGACGCGCCCAGTGCCAGGGCCGCCCTGGCGGCGTATTCACCCACGATACCCGCGCCGATGATAATGACCTTGGTGGGCGCGATACCAGAGATACCACCCAGTAAAACCCCTTTCCCGTGGTTGGCCGAACCCAGGTACTGCGCCGCGATCAGCATCACCGCGCTCCCGGCGATCTCGCTCATGCTCCGCACGATCGGGTAGGAATCGCTGTCGTCTTTCAGGTTTTCAAATGAAACCGCGGTAACCCGCTTCTCCATCATTTTTTCCAGGATGGAAGCCTTCATCACCGACAGGTGGATGGGTGAAATGATGATCTGGTTGAGCTGGAGCAGGTCGAGGTCCTCGTCAATGATCGGCGCGCTTTTCACCAGCACGGGACATTTAAACACATCCTCCCGGCTGTACACGATCTTCGCCCCGGCTTCACTGTAGTCCTTGTCGCGGAAATGGGAGGCTTCTCCCGCATTGTGTTCGATCACCACCTGGTGACCGTTGCTGATCAGCACGCTTACCGCGTCGGGCGTGAGGGCGACCCTGTTTTCCTGGAAAGCGATCTCTTTGGGAATACCGATCATCATGCCCTCCGTTTTGGGACGGATATCCAGGGTCTCCTCGAGGGTCTCATAGCTGAAAGAGGTGCTTATCCTGGGCTTTTGCTGGCTCATGCAGTGGTTTGCTGGTTAAGGGTGCCGGGATCGTATTCCCGGAAAAGGAATCTATCCGAATGCTGATCAAATGTACCTATTTATCCGCGATTTTTACCCTCCGGGAGCGGTCGTCAATGAGTTCAATGTTTACATGAACCGTATCCCCGGGGAAGATCCCGGGCGCCTTTTCGGGCCATTCCGCCAGGCAGGTTTGACCGCTGTTCAATATATCTTCCAGTCCCGCCCGGATGGCTTCCTCCTCGTCCTTTATCCGGTAAAGATCCAGGTGGAAAAGCGGCCGCCGGGTTCCTTCGCAGGAGTATTCATATTCGTTCACCAGCGAAAACGTGGGACTCCCCACCGCTTCCTTTACCCCCTTTACATCGCAAAGGGCATGAATAAAGGTCGTTTTCCCGGCACCCATCGGTCCGTGAAAAGCGATGACGGAATACCCTTCCACCCTGTTCCAGAACGCTTTTGCAACATCGTGTATGTTTTCCGGTGTAATGACCCATTCCATGGAGCAAAATTAGCCGTAACTACAACGATGTTGTAAACATATTTCGCCCGTGGTAAACAGCCCCCGGGATAACGGGGTAATTTTGCAGGATGAACATACCCGGTGAATGGGATGTTATTCTAACAGAAGACAAGGAATACAAAACATGGAAAAAGTACAATGGAAAGTGGAGGGAATGGATTGCAACACCTGTGCCCTGAACATTCACCGTTTCCTGGAAAAACAGGGTCTGAAGAATATCAAGGTCAATTATGCCACGGGCGATGTGATATTTGAAGACCGGGAAGGCATCGCCAAGGAGAAGATCAGCAACGGGATCCGGGACCTGGGTTATACCATCGTGAATACCGATGCGGTGTCAGCGCAACAAGATACGCGGCGGGATCGAAAACCTTTTTTGTCCACTCACCTTCAACGTTTCTGGTTTTGTTTACCCTTCACCGCCCTGCTCATGCTGCACATGATCCCGGGTATTCATCATAATGAAAACTGGGGATGGCTGATGAATCACTGGGTGCAGCTGGCGCTAACAATTCCTGTGTACATGGTGGGGATGAGTTTTTTCGGGCGCAGCGCCTGGAAAAGCCTCCGCAACCGGATGCCCAATATGAATGTGCTGATCGCGCTGGGATCCACCGCTGCATTTATATACAGCCTTTACGGGTCGCTGAGCGGTCAGCCCGAACAGTTCATGTTCTATGAAACGGCCGCCACCATCATCACCCTGGTTTTCCTCGGTAATTACCTGGAAGACGCCTCGATCGCTTCCACGCAGCGGGAGCTGAACAAACTGGCCAAATCGCAGAAAGTGATGTCCAATATGATCGCTTTTGACGACCAGTACAAGGAGCAGATCTTCCCGGTGGAAAACACCCGGCTGAGAGTTGGTGACCTGATCCTTGTAAAAAGCGGGGAACAGGTGCCGATCGACTGCAAGATCCTCTGGGGCGATGTGCATGTGAGCGAGGCGATCATCACGGGGGAAAGCGCTCCCATACACAAACGGCCCAAGGATTCCCTGATCGGGGGCAGCGTGGTCACCGATGGCACGGTAAAGGCCCAGGTGACGGCGGCCTGGAACGACTCTGTTTTATCGGGCATCATTAATATGGTAAAACATGCGCAGGGTGAGAAACCACCTGTGCAGTTATTGGCCGACCGGATCAGCGCGGTATTCATACCCGTCGTGCTGGGAATCGCCGCCGCCACACTCGTGATCAGCTGGATCCTGTTAAAAGACTTCACTCCCGCCCTGCTGCGGAGCATCGCCGTGCTGGTGATCGCCTGTCCCTGCGCCATGGGACTGGCCACGCCGGCCGCCATCGCCGTGGGACTCGGGCGCGCCGCCCGCACGGGTATCCTGTTCCGGAATGCCACGAGCCTGGAAACATTTAAGGATATCAGGAAGGTGGTTTTCGATAAGACAGGCACCCTTACCACCGGGCAGTTCGAGATTGCGGGTTTCCGGGTTCTGAACGGGGATGAGGATCACTTTAAAAAGATCGTATTCAGCCTGGAGAAATATTCCAATCATCCGATCGCCAAAACCATAACCCGGCATTGGAAAACAAAGGAGGAGATCCGGTGGAAAGAAATTGAAGAAATAAAAGGCCTGGGCATGAAGGCCACGGACGGGGAAGGGAATACCTGGCGCGCAGGTTCCTATAACATCGCCAAAGATCTTACGGACGAAGAATCGCACAATATTTATATCACCAAAAATGATACGCTGATAGGCTGGATCGACGTGAAAGATGAGATAAGACCCGAAGCGAAATCGGTGATCGAATACCTGCACGGCAAACAAATTGAAACCATCCTGCTGAGCGGCGACCGGCAATCAAAATGCGATCTGCTGGCCGGTCAGCTCGGTATCGACACCGTGATCGCCGAACAGACCCCGGAACAAAAACTGGAGAAGATCGCCGAACTGAGCCTGGAAGCGCCCACGGCCATGGTCGGCGACGGAATCAATGACGCGCCTGCGCTTGCCAAAGCGACCCTTGGAATATCCATGAGCGAAGCGGCACAGATCGCGGTGCAGTCGGCGCAGGTCGTGCTCATGAACCATGGACTGAAAAATCTGCCCACCGCCCTGGGACTTGGTAAACACACCTATCTCACCATCAAGCAAAATCTCTTCTGGGCCTTTGCCTATAATATCGTGGCCATCCCCGTAGCCGCATTCGGACTGCTCACTCCTACCTTCGGTGCACTGGTGATGGGAATGAGCGATGTGGTGCTGGCGGTTAATTCGGTGAGGTTGTTCGTTAAGAAAGTGGTGTAAATTCGTGAATGGTCAATGGTGAATGGTCAATGAGTTCGCTTCCGATACACAGTATCCTTAAGCAATACTGGGGTTTCGACTCCTTCCGCCCCCTGCAGGAAGAGATCATCCAATCGGTGCTGTCGGGCCATGACACACTCGCCCTGATGCCAACAGGCGGAGGTAAATCACTTTGTTACCAGGTACCGGCCATGAAGATGGAGGGATTGTGCCTGGTTATTTCCCCCCTGATCGCCCTGATGAAGGACCAGGTGGAGAATCTCCGGAAAAAAAATATCACCGCTTTTGCCATATTCTCGGGTATGAGCCGAAAAGAAGTGATCAATATTTTTACGGTGGTCGCTCACAGCAACTGCAGGTTCCTTTATGTTTCACCCGAACGGCTCGAAACGACCCTGTTCAAAGAATACCTGCCGGGACTACCCGTCAGCCTGATCGCTGTCGATGAAGCGCATTGTATTTCCCAATGGGGATATGATTTCCGGCCTTCCTATCTCCGGATCGCCGCGTTGCGGGATGAATTGCCCGGGATACCGGTGCTGGCGCTTACCGCATCCGCGACACCCCCCGTGCAGGATGATATTGTTGATAAGCTCCGCTTTCATGAACCCGCAATATTCCGCCAGTCGTTTGAACGACGCAATCTTTCCTACAGCGTATTCCGGGTGGATTCTAAAATCAACAAGATACTGGAGGTGCTGGCTAAAGTGCCCGGATCCTCGATCGTATACTGTAAAAGCAGGAAGCGAACCAAAGACATCAGCGCCCTGCTGCAGTTGCAGGGCATCGCCGCAGATCATTATCATGCCGGTCTGCCGCAGGAGGAACGCAACCGTAAACAGGAAGAGTGGATCCGGGGGCGTACCCGCGTGATCGTATGCACCAACGCGTTTGGGATGGGGATCGATAAACCGGATGTGCGTACCGTGATCCACGCCGATGTACCCGATTGCCTGGAAAATTATTACCAGGAAGCCGGGCGCGCGGGTCGCGACGGAAAAACTTCTTTCGCGGTTTTGCTGTACAACGAAGCGGATCTCCGCGAACTGGAAGAGATGGCGGCCCTTCGTTTCCCTTCACCCGATGATATCCGCTCCGTATACCGGGACGTGGCTAATTATCTCCAGCTTCCCAGCGGAACTGGAGAGGGGAATTATTATGATTTCGATCTTTCCGATTTCCTGAAAAAATTCAAATACGGCGGGCATAGCGTGCTGTATGCCCTGAAAGCGCTGGAGCAGGAAGGCTGGCTGGCGTTCAATGAGCAGGTGTTCCTTCCTGCCACGATCGTTTTCGCCACGGATAAGGAAACGCTTTACGATTTTGAACGTTCGCACCCCGAAATGGAAGAATACATAAAGACCCTGCTCCGCGCCTATGCCGGGATCTTTGATCAGCCCACCGCCGTATCCGAAAAAACCGTTGCCGGGTTGATGAAAAAAGAGCCGGAAGAGATCAGGAGACAATGGCAGCTGCTGGACAGGGCGGGCATCCTGCACTACGAACCGCAAAAGGATAACCCGCAGATCCTTTTGCTGCGCGACCGCGTGAAAGCCGAAGATATCCGTATCGATATGAGCGACTTTAACCGCCGGAAAGAGGAATTTCACAGGCGCATGCGGCAGATGACGGATTATGTGCAGGAAGAGCTCCATTGCCGCAGCCGGCATATCGGCCATTATTTCGGCGACCGCGAACTCAGGTCCTGCGGCATCTGCGACAATTGCCTGAAGCAAAAGTCCACGGATATTTCAAAGGAAGAATTCGAGAGTCTTCATCACCGGATCATCAACATGGTAAAATACGAGCCCCTGCATACACGCGACCTGCTGCTTAAACTCTCCGGTATTAAAAAAGAAAAAGCCTGGAAGGTGCTCGAATTCCTCCAGGCGGAAAACAAGATTGAGATGAACGAAACCGGGATCGTGCGGTTAAAATAAGGAACGACGGCTGCGGCTCCGTCCACCCAGGCCGAGCACGCCCAGCAAACTGCGGACGATGGTATTCCCGGCGGTGCGGGTCATGCTTCTTACCGTGGGATTATCGAATATGGTTTTTTCCTTTTTAACCGTGGTCTTCCTTTGGGTTTTTTCCTCCGCTTCCTTTTTTTCCTGCTCGGCTTCCCTGTGCGCGGCTTCCTCCAGTTTTTCAGTGAGCATTTCGTAAGCACTCTTACTGTCCACCGCCTCATTGTACCGGGCGGCGATCTTCGAGTGGGTCACCAGCGCGTCGATCTCCGTTTCACTGAGGATGTCCATCCGGCTCTGCGGGGGCCGGATCATGCAATGCACAAGCGGTGTGGGGATACCTTTTTCATTCAGGATCGTGACCAGCGCTTCGCCGGTTCCCAGCTGCGTAATCAGGTCTTCCGTTTTGTAGAATTCCGTTTCAGGATAGTTCTCAGCGGTTTTTTTGATCACCTTCCGGTCGGCCGCAGTAAAGGCCCGCAGGGCATGCTGCACTTTGAGTCCCAGCTGTCCCAGCACGGCCGCGGGAACATCCATCGGGTTCTGCGTACAGAAATAGATCCCGATCCCCTTCGACCGGATCAGTTTGATGATCGTTTCGATCTGCTGCAGCAGAGCATCGCTGGCTTCCTGGAAGATCAGGTGGGCCTCGTCGATGAACATAACCAGTTTGGGTTTGTCCAGGTCGCCTTCCTCCGGACAGGTTGCATAAAGTTCGGCCAGCAACTGCAGCATGAAGGTGGAGAACATTTTGGGACGATCCTGGATATCCGTTACGCGAAGCACGGAAATGATCCCCCTCCCGTCTTCACTGATCCGCATCAGGTCTTCCACTTCAAAACTTTTTTCTCCAAAGAACTGATCGGCGCCCTGTTGCTGCAATTCGATCACTTTGCGGAGGATGGTGCCGGTGGAGGTTGTGGAGATCTTGCCATAGATTTTTTCGAGTTCCGCCTTCCCCTCATCGCTCACGTATTGGAGCACTTTGATAAAATCCTTCAGGTCGAGCAGGGGCAGTTTTGCATCGTCGCAGTATTTGAAGATCATGGCCACGAACCCGCCCTGTGTATCGTTCAGCCCGAGGATCTTGGACAGCAGCACGGGACCGAATTCGCTAACGGTGGCGCGCAGCCGAAGTCCTTTTTCGTGGCTGAGCGTGAGGAGTTCCACCGGGTAACCCGAGGGTTTGAATTCCAGCCCCAGTTTCTGGCATCGCTCCGTTATTTTTTCATTCCCGGCGCCGGGTTGCGCGATCCCGCTCAGGTCGCCCTTGATATCCATCAGCAGCACGGGAATACTGGCCTCGCTCAATCCTTCGGCCAGCACCTGCAGGGTTTTGGTCTTGCCCGTACCGGTGGCTCCGGCGATCAGTCCGTGCCGGTTCAAGGTTTTGAATGGAACATATACATCCGCTCCGCTAACCACGTTGCCTTCCAGCATACCGGAACCCAGCCGGAAGGATTCGCCCTTAAACCGGTACCCGTTTTTGATCGTGTCGAGGAATTTATCTGCTCCCTGCATCTGTTTTAATTTAATTGAAAGTTAATTGAAATCATCGGAAGCGGGATCATAGTTCTTCTTCCCGCTCCAGCATCAGGATGGCGCTTTGCGGAACGATGAAATATTTTTCATTTTCGTACATCACTTCCGTCGCCCCGCTCAGCAGGAATATCGCCAGGTCGCCTTCTTTTGCCTGCAGGGGCACATATTTCACCTTTTCTTCCTCTCCCTTCCACGATTCCTCTTCCATGGGCATGGGTATGGCGTAACCGGGGCCTGTTTTGATCACATAGCCCTGCTGCACTTTTTCCTTTTCCTGCACGCCGGGGGGAAGGTACAGTCCGCTGGCGGTGCGCTCATCCGGCCGGGTGGGTTTTATAAGCATCCTGTCTCCGATCACTATGAGTTTCTTTAGCCGGTTGTCGTTGGTGAGATGCATGGCACAGTTTTTTATTATATACCATGCAAAAGTAGAAAGCCCGTGGATTGAAAAGCGGTCGTTTTAACAAAATATTCAGCCGGCGCGCTTGAACCCCCGAAATGCTTTAACTTTATTTGTTATAATCCTCACTCTGACCCTCTCCAGGCATGGAGTGGGTGTAACCGGAGACGGATTTATCAGCGTAGATTAAACAAGCATAAAACCCTTTTCAATGGACACAAAGAAACCTAAGATCCTGTTATGTGAAGACGATCCCAATCTCGGAACCGTGCTGAAGAATTACCTTGAACTCAACGACTATGATGTAACGCTTGAAAGGGATGGCCGCCTGGGACTGGCCGCTTTCCAGCGTGAAAAATTCGATCTCTGCCTGCTCGATGTGATGATGCCCAATATGGATGGCTTTACGCTCGCGGAAGAGATCCGGGACGTGGATCCTGATATTCCCCTGTTTTTCCTGAGCGCCAAGACCATGAAGGAAGACGTGATACAGGGATATAAGCTCGGCGCCGACGATTATATCACCAAGCCCTTCGACAGCGAGGTGCTGCTGCTCAAGATCAAAGCGATACTGAAAAGGAACGAAGAGCAGAATAAGGAAAGCGAGAACAAGGAATACGATCTGTCCACCTACCATTTCAATCCCCGTCTGCGCCAGCTCACGCATAACGGCATCACGCAGACCTTATCGCCCAAGGAAAATGAATTACTGAAGATGCTGGCCGAACATCTCAATGACCTGCTGCCTAGGGAGCAGGCGTTGAAAAAGATCTGGGGCAGCGATACCTATTTCAACGGCCGCAGCATGGACGTTTATATCGCCAAGCTGAGAAAATACCTGAAGGATGACGAGAAGATCGAGATCGTGAATATTCACGGGAACGGGTTCAGGCTGGTGGTGCAGTGACCTTATCCCCTTCGGCCGCCGAAGGTTTACCGAAGGCGGTCGACCCTTCTCCACGGGGCGAAGAAGGTGGAAGCAGGTTCAACTTAAATGTTTTTGAATAGAAGCTATCCTCTGGCAGGGTAGCTTTTTTTATGAAAATAAAGTACCGGGATTTCCTGGTTTCTTCTTCCCCAGGTGTTCATAGGCTTTCGCGGTCACTTCCCTTCCCCGGGGCGTGCGTTGCAGAAAACCTTCCTGTATCAGGAACGGTTCATATACTTCCTCGATGGTGCCGGCTTCTTCGCCCACCGCGGTGGCGATGGTGCTGATGCCTACGGGTCCGCCTTTGAATTTTTCTATGATCGTGGAGAGGATGCGGTTATCCATATCATCGAGCCCGTGTTCATCCACGTTCAACGCCCTTAATGCGTGTTGGGTGATGCCCAGGTCGATCTCCCCGTCGTTGAGCACCTGCGCGAAATCCCTGACCCTTCGGAGGAGCCCGTTGGCGATCCGGGGTGTGCCGCGGCTCCGGCGGCCGATCTCTTCCACCGCTTCGACGGAGATCTTTGTTCCCAGTATGCCGGCGGAACGCTGAATGATCCTGTTAAGCACAGCCGCGGAATAATATTCCAGCCTGGACTTGATGGCAAACCGCGATAAAAGCGGTGCGGTTAGTAAACCGCTTCGCGTGGTGGCGCCGATCAGTGTGAAAGGATTCAGGTTGATCTGGATGCTTCTTGCATTGGGACCGGTATCGATCATGATATCGATCCGGTAATCCTCCATCGCCGCGTACAAATATTCCTCCACCACGGTGCTCAGGCGGTGTATCTCATCAATAAAAAGCACATCATTGGTCTCCAGGCCGGTGAGCAGGCCCGCCAGGTCGCCCGGCTTTTCGATCACGGGTCCGGAGGTCTCCTTGATATTCACCTGGAGCTCATTCGCTACGATCCTCGACAGGGTGGTCTTGCCCAGTCCGGGTGGTCCGTGAAAAAGAATATGATCCAGGGCTTCGCCCCTGAGTTTGGCCGCTTTAATGAAGATCCGCAGGTTTTCGATCACCTGGTCCTGCCCGGAAAAATCGCTGATCTGCGAAGGGCGTATCGAATTCTCAAATGCCACATCCGCGGCGGCCAGGCTCTCCTTTTCATTACTCAGGTTGGGATTGGGCATGAATCTTTTTTGTTGAATATTTGTAAAGCTAATTATTAATCCATAAAACGACGGCATATGAAAATCGGTATACTGGGTTCGGGCATCGTGGGACGGGTGCTGGCTTCTGCATTTCTCCGGGAGAATCACGAGGTAATGCTGGGCACCCGGAATATTTCAAAAGATGAAGTGGTGAAATGGCAGCAGGAAAACGCCGGCGGGTTGCTGGGATCCTTCCAGGAAACGGCGCAGTTCGGCGAAATCATTGTGCTGGCCGTTGGCGGACTCGCCGTGGAGGACGCCATCACACTGGCGGGTAAGGAACATTTTTTTGAAAAGACCGTAATCGATCCGACCAATCCCATAGCCGCCGTACCACCCGACAACGGGGTGCTGAAATATTTCACCACGCTGGAAGAATCGCTGATGGAGCGAATCCAGAAACTGATCCCCGACGCACGCGTGGTAAAAGCATTCAGCTGCGTGGGCAATGCCTTTATGTACAAACCGCAGTTCCCCGGCGGACCCCCCACCATGTTCATCTGCGGCAATAACGCCGGGGCCAAACAAACAGTGACCAGGTTGCTCGGCGATTTCGGCTGGGAAACGGAAGATATGGGAGGTGTGGAAGCGGCGAGAGCCATCGAGCCTTTATGCATCCTGTGGTGCATACCGGGTTTTATTCATAACAGCTGGCAGCATGCGTTCAAACTGCTGAAAAAATAGTTTCAGGCACGGTCCGTTTTCAAATACCTGTTTAACTGCAAGACCAGGTCAGGGTCGGGGCTGTTGGCCAGCCATTGATCTTTTTCGGAGAAGGGGCACACCCCGGGATAATCCCCCTTTGACCGGCCCGCATCCAGTATTAACTGGAAATGCAGGTGCGGGGGCCAACCGCCATTTTCAGCAGGTATGCCGAATTCGGCAAAAATCTCGCCGGCCTCTATCCTTTTTCCTTCACGCTGGTTTTTCAGGGAGTTTAAACTAAGGTGGCCATATAAGGTATAAAAAGTATTTCCCTGCAACTGATGCGTGAGAATGATCGTTGCCCCGTAATCGCCTTTCTGATCATTATTGGCGAAACTATGCACTATCCCATCCAGTGGCGACAACACGGGAGTATGGGGTTTCCCCCAGATATCCGTACCCAGGTGAAGCCGCCTCGGTTCACTGCCTGGTATTTTAGGATCAAATACCCGGCTGAACCGGTAAACCGTCCGGTGCTCAGCATAACCCCCTATTCCATACCGGGCATGGGATGCCTGCAGTTTTGACTGGATATAATCGTTAAATGCAGAAATATTATTAAGCAACTGATCGGTCAGTTCCGTATTGGTCTCCGTAAAATCAAGCGCCAGGAGCCTGTCGGTCGCCGGATCAAAAGGCACGACCGGGTACAGGAGTTCCCTGTTGGCTTTTATTAATTCCCGGAATGCAGTTGCGGTCATTGCATATAAAGTTGCGAAAAAAAGGCATCCCGGTCGGGGATGCCTTTAAAATTATAGCAGATTATCTGTTAACGCTGGATCACGATCGGGAACGTCTTCTCGCTGGTGCGGATACCATCATCGTAGAATATCTTCACCATATAAGTACCGCTGGGCAGATTGCTGAGATCTACCGGCAGTACCCTGCCATATACCAGGCCGTTGAATCCTTCTGTTCTCACCACCTGGCCGAGCACATTATGAACCCTCATGCCCAGGTAATTGTACAGGGTGCTGTTGACACGGATATTAAAGCGGCC
>CAYRHU010000005.1:2847-12668 GCA_964424155.1 uncultured Chitinophaga sp. | reverse complement strand
GCCGGCAACGCTGCAACCGTAACCGGAGTCGGAGCATTCACGGTAAGCAGGGCGTTACTGGATGTCACCGACTGGCCACAGTTGTTGGTCACGATCACCCGGTACAGGTTGCCGCTTTGCGAAAGCGCTGTTGGGCTTACCGTCAGCGTATTGGTATACGATCCGCCGGTGGTCAGGTTCACCCAGGGGCCGCCGGCACCGGTGGTGCTCACCTGCCATTGGAAAATATTCGGTGTCGGAACGCCACTGGTCGCTACGGTGAATACAGCCGCATCCGGTGTACAGACGGTTCTGTTGGCCGGTTGGGTTGTGATTACAGGCGGAGTGGCTACGACCAGAATAACTGCGTTGGATATCGCTGCAGGCGGACAGGAGCCCGTTACCACGCAACGATACCTGTAATTGTTCTGGCTGATAGCCACATTGATGATAGTCAGGTTGGGCGTCGTGGTTCCGGTATAATTCGGACCATCGGAAATATTATTGTAGCTGCCTCCTCCGTTGGTGCTTACCTGCCATTGGTAGGTCAAATCATTACCGGTGGCCGTTACGGAATAGTTCACATTGAAGCCCGGGCAGATCGGGGCCGGTAAGGCCGCCGGGTGTGCCGTAATGGCCGGGGCATTCTTCACCTGGATATTTACACTGTTCGTTCCCGTACAATTGTTGATCGTACTGGTTGCCGTATAAGTCCGGCTGACGTTTGGTCTTGCCCAAACAGTATAAACTGGCGTTCCCGTATATGGAATCGTTGCCGCGGCATCGGTGAACAGGCTGGTCACCGGGCTGAAGACTACCGGTTGCGGCACATTGAATGTGATGCTCCAGGTGGCCAGGAATCCCGTATTACCGGCTGCATCATCCACGATATAGAGGTTCCAGTTACCGTTCGGGTTACCGGAGAATGTGGACAATGTGGTCGAAACCGGAGCGCCACCGGGTCCGGGAGCCGGCCAGGTATCACCAGCGCCAAAGTTTGTACAGCGATATGTACCCGATGCATTGAATACCGCATCGGCCAATGTGCCGGCTGCCGCATCATCAAAGGTGAATGTCTGCCCGGTTGCCGGCGCCGCACCACCTGCATCCGACATCAGGATCACGGACTGACCCGACGGCGATACAAGCACAACATCCACATCATCCGGGAAGCTGTGGCTGTAATTATTCAGCGTTACGGATCTAACCGTAACACCGGATGTCGGCAGTCCTGAAACCGCGGTAGCATTCGGGTACAGGGATGCATTACCCGATGTGGTTCCACCTGCAGGGATATGCGTATTGGTGTTATTATTCACCGTCAGGGGCAGGGTGGGAACAACAGACGCGTCAATACGAACAATATCACCATTACAAATAACCACGGCATTGCAGCCCGGGTCGATCAGGTTTATGTTATCGATATAAGCTCCAACGTCGGACACACTGCTGTCGGTCGCCCTTCTGAATCGGAACACTACGCTCTGACCGTTGGCCGAAGCAGGCAGGTTCACCAATGTCGGCTGGAAGCCGGCAGAGTTACCTGTCCAGGCCTGGCGGCCGGCGATCGGGCTTCCGAAGTTGACACTAATTGTACCATTATAACCACCAGTTACAAATGAACCACCGGCTGTGATGATATCTGTAAATGGTCCTCCGTTAACGGAAATCTCCAGTACCAGTCCGTCAAAGTTGGTCTCCAGGTCAATATTCCGGCTAAAGCTCAGTTGTGAAGTAGCCGAGTTAATGGAAAACGACGGAGATACCAGGTATTCATCCGAGATACAGTTCGGATCATTTGCGAAAGCGGCATTGGGTGCACTCACGAATGCCACAGCGGAAGTAACCCATCTTGCCGAGGCACCGCAGGTGACACCAAATGAAGCGGTCCAGCCGGCGGGCAATACAGGAGCAGCCACGCCATCAAAATTCTGAGAACAGGTTCCGGCCGTTGGCGGGGGATTTGTTGTCAGCGTAATGATCGGTGTCTGGTTGACCGTGATCTGTACATTCGAAGCCTTCACGCAGCCTATACCATCTGTAGTTGTGAGTGTGTAATTATGAACCCCGGCTGGTATATTGGTTACACTGAAGCTTACATTGGAATTATTCGGTCCGCCCACTACAGCGGGGCCGATCGTGCCGGGACCTGCAAGCGTATGGGTATAGTTGCCAAGGCCACCTGCAGCAACTGCTGTTATGGTAGTGGCGCCCGGGGAACACATCGTCGAAGGAGTTGCTGTCAGGGTCGGATGCGTAATATTGCTCACATTCACAACTACTTCTGCAGTCGTTGCTGAACCACCACCCGGGTTGGTACAGGTAACTGTACATACATAATAACGGGTAGCGGCCGCATTAAATGCGTAAACCGGTGATGTGGCACCCGGGATGTTTGTGTAGGTTCCGCCCGGTGTCAATGATTCCCTCCACTGGAACGTCAAACCGGAAGCAACCGTATACCCGCTCAGCGTCAGAACAACGGGCGTGCCGGCGCAAACAGAACTGGATACCGGTGCGATTGAACCAGGAGAAGGCACACCTGCACAGGCCGGGGCACAGATAAAGGTCTGCAGGTCGAGTCTCCAGGAATTCAGGGAACCGCCATCTCCTCCGAGATCATCGCTGATCGTGATGGTCCAGGTACCATTGGGGTTTTCACCGAAGAAGGCGCCCAGGGATTCTTCCGGGGTCAGCGTCGCGGCAACCACATTATTCACGTACGGGTGATCGGTCGCCATACCGCTATTGGAGGAATACGGTACCTGTCCTCCGGGGTTGGCGTCGTTATCCCAAAGTGTACCATTGAATACATTATCGTTTCCGGCACCATTATCAGTAGTGAGGGTAACCACGGTACCGGCTGGTGATTCGATGGTAATATCCAGATCCGCGGCGAACGTGTGGGTGAGCTCTGTAAAGATGTTCACATCGAAAATCTGGGTTCCTGCTCCTGCCACATTAATGGTTGAAGAAACAACAGCAGGGCCAGACGGAATAGGTAAGGGTACGTTATTAGTATAAGATGTGCTGGTCGGAAGCGCCGGGATCGGTGCGGCTCCCACCTGCAGAGTCCATGAATTGATTGAACCTACATCACCGCCGGCATCATCGCTGACGCGCAGTGTCCAGGTACCGTTCGGGTTTTCACCGATAAAGGCAGCCAGCGGTTCTTCCGGTGCCAATGGCGAAGCTAGTGTGAGGTTAGCATAGGCATGATCCGTTACAAGTCCGTTATTGGAAGAATACGGCACCTGTCCGGTTGGGTTGGCGTCATCATCCCAGATCGTTCCGGCAAATACATTATCATTTCCGCTACCATTATCAGTTGTCAGGGTAACTATGGTTCCGGAAGGGGAAGTCAACGTAATATCGAGGTCGCCGGCGAAGGTATGGGTGATATTGGTTATCACATTAAGATCAAAAAGATTGATCGGCGCACCGGCTACATTGATAGTCGTTACCGCCACCGCGTTGTCGGTTATTGGGGTGGGTGTGTTATTGCTGAATGTTTGCTGACTGCCGCCGCAGGGGATAATCGTGGGCGGGGCACAGCTTGCCGTTCTTATTTCCAGCCCCCATGAATTCAAGGTACCGCCGTCACCACCCAGGTCATCACTAATCGTAATGGTCCAGATGCCATTGGGGTTTTCCCCAATAAATGCAGCAAGGGCTTCTTCCGGTGATAGCGGTGTGGCTACAACCAGGTTGGTATAGGAATGATCGGTAACGATACCGTTATTTGTTGTGTAAGGCACCTGGCCGCCCGGGTTGGCATCATCATCCCATAATGTGCCTGCAAAAACATTGTCATTGCCAGCCCCGTTATCCGTCGTAATGGTAACAATTGTTCCGGCGGGCGACTGGATCGTGATATCAAGATCTGAGGCGAACGTATGTGTAAGATTAGTCAGCAGGTTTACATCAATAAGCTGCGTACCGGCTCCAGCCACATTGATAGTAGAGGATACGACGGCCGGACCCGTGGGTATGGGAAGGGGGGTGTTATTGGTAAAAGGGAAATTGGTGACTATAGGCGCTGAGGTCAGTCCGCTGATCGAAAGCGACCATGAATTCAGGCTGCCGCCGTCACCCGCCAGGTCATCACTGATCGTTATGGTCCATGTCCCGTTTGGATTTTCACCAATAAAAGCACCAAGATGTTCTTCCGGTACAAGCGGGGAGGCCAGTACCAGGTTGGTAAATGTATGATCCGTAACAAGGCCGTTATTGGATGTATAAGGAACCTGTCCGCCGGGGTTGGCATCATCATCCCAAACTGTTCCGTTGAAAACATTATCATTGCCACCGCCGTTATCGGTAGTTAGGGTAACCACCGTTCCGGCAGGAGACTGTATCGTAATATCAAGATCGGAAGCGAACGTATGGGTGATGAAAGTCGTAATGTTAAGATCGTACAGGTACGTTGGCGCTCCCGCAACATTCAGGGTGGAAGTAACAACCGCAGGTCCGGTAGGGATCGGAACAGGTGTATTATTGTTAAATACCTGGGGCGCCGTAGGGGTACATTGCGCACTTACACGGTTCAGGCCGGAAAATGCAATAACGGCCGTAAGAATACATACGTATAACTTTCTCATAAGCTAAGTTTGGTTATAAACAGATTTACCCCTTTGGTGCGGGATTTATGCCGAAAGTTAGGATTTTTTTTAACTGACCCAACTTTTAACGGTAAAATATTCCTTACTTAAAACCGTTAGTATGAATAAATTGTCTCGTCCTGATGAAAAGTCCTTCCCCCCTGTGTTTTTGCCTGTTAGGTGTATGCTTTTTGCAGGTTTTTTCCGGCACCCTCAGTGCCCAGATGATCACCGGCACCTGGAAGGGAAAGATCCACCGGCAAAAGGTAGAGGTAAAGATCATTCAGAAAGGAGATAGCCTTACCGGTACCTCGTATTATTACGAATCACCCAATAACTACCGGCGCTATGCTATAAAAGGTTATTTTGATGAATCCACCAATGCCGCAGTATGGTGGGATGACCGATTGCTGGATGAACGTGCGGGGCGATTCAGTATCTCTTCTCCCGGGAAGATCCCGATGTTGTCCAGGGCGGATTTTAATTGCCCGGGTGACGGACGGATGATGCTGGACGGAAAAACAGCCGAACGGGATGATGATATGCGTACACGCGGAGAGGTTCACCTGGATAAAACCAACCGGTCGGAATTTGAAGACGAGTGGGATTTTGTGATCGATAATTATACCGTGGGGGCCAATGATCCGGAAATCATTGACAGTATCGGGACACTGGCCGGAAAGCCCGTACTACCGGAAGAGAAGACTGCCCCTAACCTGCCCGGCGGCGAAGCTGAAGAAGAAAAAGAAACCGTCAGGCCGCAAAAAACCGCAGCTAACCCGGTATCAAAGCCGGAACGGGTTACAAATCCTCCAATCCCGACTCAGGAATCATTGCCTGTAATAACCACAACGATCGAAGAGAAATTCCTGACCAGGACAAAAACCTTTATCAAAGAGATCCCCGTATCGGGAGATACGGTGGAACTCCGGTTTTACGATAACGCCGAGATCGACGGGGATTCCATTTCCCTTTTCCTGAACGGGAAAATGCTGTTTCAGCATATCCGGCTCACCGGTAATGCCTATATCATCAAATTGGCGGTAAACGAACTGGAAGAAAGCAATGAACTGACCATGGTAGCGGAAAACCTGGGCGCCATCCCTCCCAACACCTCCTACATGGTGGCCCTGGTTAACGGGGAACGCCAGGATGCCTACCTGGCCAGTAACGAAGGAAGCAGCGCGATGATCCGGCTGGTAAAAAAACAGGCAAAGCATCCCTGAGGTTGCCCTGCCTGTATTCAATTTAATAAACGCTTACTTTAATTGTTTCAGGATCTCATCGATCGCCCGGTCGAGTTGCGGATCGCGGCCGTTCAGTTTATCGTCAAAACTGTTGATGACTTTAATATCGGGTTGCACCCCGGTCATCTCCAGGTCCTTTCCGTCGAGTGAATAACAACCCCAGGCAGGCATGCGCACCGAAGAACCGTCCACGAGGCCCACACCGCTGGTAAAAATGATCCAGCGATAGGTGCCGTTGCCAATGATCGTTCCCAGTTTCAACTGTTTGAATCCCTGCGATGTCATTTCCGCGTCACTGAGCGATTGCTCGTTGATCAGGAGTACGATCGGTTTGTCGGAAGGGGCAAAATTCGATTGCGGGGTGAGTTTGCCTTCCCGGTATTTCCATTTCAGGTACGTGCGCTGCGACAGGAATTTCAACACTTCGTCATGCACGTTGCCCCCGGTATTGTAACGGAGGTCGAAAATGAGCGCCTCCTTATCGTTGAGTTCCTTTGTCATATCCATGATGAACTGTTCCAACTCGCCCTGTCCCATGTTCTTCATGTACCCGTAGGCGACCCTGCCCCTGCTTTTTTCATCCACTCTTTTCTGGTTATCGTCGATCCACTCGTCATACAGGTTGAAAAAGAGGGTGGCCTGCGGATGTATCCGGGCTTCCACCCGTTTCCCGCCCCGGTCGAATGTAAGACGAAGTTCCCGGTCGCGTGAAGGCCGCGTGAAATAAAAATCCCTGTCTTTAGCCGGATCCACCGGTTCATCATTCACACGCACCAGTTTGTCGCCGGGACGGATATCGACCGAACGCCTGTCGGACGCGGACCGGCGAGCCAGGTATTTTACCCGGAAGGGATCCTCATTCTCAAAAATGATCCCCGTCTCCATGGTCTGGTTTGGCAACGCAATAGTTTCTTCCTGTCCGAAGGAATTGAATCCCTGGTGTGAAGAATTGAGTTCACCGAGCATGTCATTAAGTACGCTGCGGAGATCGGACCGGGTGTTCAGGTGCGGGATGAACTGCTGGTAGTATTTTTTTACCGCGTTCCAGTCGGCGCCATGAAATTTTTCATCATAGTATCCCTCTTCCATCTGCGCCCAGGCCTCTTCAAACATCTGGCTGAATTCTTCCGCCAGGTTCCTGCGGAAAGTATAACTGATATTGACTGGCTCGGTCTTATTCCCGTCGAGGTTCAGCTTGTGGATGGTGCCATTGAACAACACATAGAGTTTGTCGCTCACCTCGATGATCTCGAACCCGAAACTGTTATCCGTACCGGCAATTTTTTCGGTTTTATTAGCCTCAAACGGTTCGATCACCGTTTTCCAAAGGGCGTTCCGGCCCTCGCCATGATTGCTGGTATACAGCACCGTGGTCTTTTCGCCTTTCCGGTACACCGCCTGCAGAAACTGGGCGCCCAGCGAGGGACTCAATTGCTCCAGCCTTTCCATCAGCAGGTCCGTATCGATGGAGATGGACTGGAGTGAATCGCTGTTTCCATTGGCTTTTTTCTTACTGGTGTCTTTCTTTTCCTCCTTAAAGAGTTCTTCGTATTTGTCGATGCGGAAGGGCTCGTCGATTTTTTCCAGTGGCAGGCGGTACACTTTCGCGTTGGGCATTCCGAAAGGATAAGCCGGTTTCAGCCGCTGGGAGGTGAAGAATAAATATTGGCCGTCGGGCGACCAGAGCGCACCGGATTCCGTAACGCCGGTTTGCGTGAGGTTGATGGTTTTATTATCCTTTATATGATGAATGAAAACGTCCTCTTCAAAATTTCTTTTAGCCCCGAAGATTACGTATTCATCATTGGGAGAAAATCCCGGATCGCTGGCCTGGAAGGCCCAGATCTCATCTTTTACGATCGTCTGGCTTTTAAAATTTTTCAGATCCATCAGCCGCAGTTCATCCCGGCCGCTGAGATAAACGGCCTGGGTTCTTTTCTTATTGAGTACGATGCTCCTGTTATTTCTTTTGTCGGTCGTGAGTGGCCGGGGCGCCCCGCTGCTGTCGGCCCGTATGGTGTACCAGTTGGTATATCCCTGCAGGGTCTGGTTGTAGAGCAGGGTCCGGTTATCGCTCATCCATTTCAGTTCGCGCACCCGTTCGGCGGAGCGGCGGTTTATTTGCTGAATGAATTTTCCTTCGATATCGCTGACGAACAATTCCCCCCGGGATACAAAAGCCAGTTTTTTGCCATCCGGCGAAACGTCGAAGGCGGTAATATTTCCCCGCACGTCAAAATCCTTTTCCCTGGGCAGCACATTATTCCGGTAAATGGAGATACTCAGTTTTGACTCCCGGTCGCTTTTCACATCATAGATCCAGAGCTGGTAATCCTTTTCAAATACCAGTTTGCCGCCCTGGGCATTTACCTGTGGACTGCGGATGGAGGATGAAAACCGGGTCAGTGCCTTTTTTTTCCCGCTCTCCAGCGTGTACAGGTTGTATTCTCCGTTGGCCTCGTCTGAAATGAAGAAGATATTTCCGTTCCGGTCGATCGTGGCGCCAAAGTCCTTTCCCTCCCATGTCGTGTATTGTTTATGCTGTTTTGTTTTCAGGTTATAGGACTGGATATCCGGGTTGAAGGGGCCCTTGTAACGTTTGCGCTGCGCCTGTCCGCCGCTTTCCCATGTGTCGTTGAAAAATATTTCACCGGAGGAAGGGTGTTCGACCAGGTTGTGATCGTACTGGAAAAAATAATTGCCGAAAACACGTTGGGCCGTACCTCCGTTCAGGCTCACTTTATAACCCGCTACCTGTCCCATGCGGCCGCTGTTGAAGTAGATGTACTTCGAATCCCAGCTCCAGCTGCTTACCTCATCGTTGCCGCTATGCCAGGTGAGTTGTGTCACTTCTCCGCCGCTTGCCGGGATCACAAACACATCCGCGTTGCCATACTGTCTTCCCGTAAAAGCGATCCATTTCCCGTCCGGGGAAACCCGGGGTGTTGTTTCATATCCCTGCATGGCGGTCAGGCGTGTGGCGCGGCCGTTATTCACTTCCGCTTTCCACAGATCGCCCTCATAGGCGAATATCACGGTTTGCCCGTCGGGGGTAAGACAGGGGTTGGAGAGAAAATAGGCGTTATCCTGTGAATAGGACTGCGAAGCCGCAGCCACCGCCACAACAAGAAGTAAATGTTTCATGAAAAGGGGTTTTGGCCGGTCAATTTACACCCAAAACCAATGGAAATGCCGCCGCTGGTAATAATTCAGGATCTTCCTATACCACCACATTGATCATCTTATTCTTAACATAGATGATCTTTTTGGGCGGTTTCCCTTCCAGCCATTTCTGCACGATGGTATCCTTCAATACCAGCTCCTCCACCTGTTGTTGTGTGGCGTCGAGCGCGATAGTCAGTTCGGTTCTTGTTTTCCCGTTGATGGCGACCGGGTAAGCCTTGCTGGTTTCTTTTACAAATTTTGCCTCGAAAACGGGGTATGCGGCATCCAGGACCGATCCGCTTTTTCCCAGAAGGCTCCACAGTTCTTCGCCAATATGGGGAGCATAGGGGGTAAGCAGGATGACCAGGGGTTCCAGGATCTTCCGTTTATGGCATTTCAGATCGGTCAGTTCATTGGTGGCGATCATGAAACCGCTGACGCCGGTGTTGAAACTGAAGCGCTCCGTATCCTGTTCTATCTTTTTGATCGCGCTGTGCAGGACTTTCCATTCGGCTGCCGTTGGTTCTTCATCAGTCACAATAAGTCCCCGGGTTTCATCGCAAAAGAGCCGCCAGAATTTTTTCAGGAAACGGTGCACGCCTTCGATCCCCTTGGTGTCCCAGGGTTTGCTCATCTCCACCGGGCCCAGGAACATCTCGTACATGCGGAAGGTATCGGCGCCGTATTTCTGTACGAGGTCATCCGGGTTGACCGTGTTGAATTTGGATTTGGACATTTTCTCGACTTCCGCGCCACAGAAGTACTTACCATCCTCAAGTATGAATTCAGCCTTCGCATATTCACCGTTTCTCCATTTTTTGAACTCATC
>CAYRHU010000005.1:0-2747 GCA_964424155.1 uncultured Chitinophaga sp. | reverse complement strand
CTCCCCTGTATCATCCCCTGGTTCACTAATTTTTTATACGGTTCATCATGACCGATCAGGCCAAGATCAAATAATACCTTGGTCCACATCCGGCTGTATAGCAGGTGACCCACGGCATGCTCGGTTCCTCCTATGTACAGGTCCACCTGGCCCCAGTAATCCGAAGCCCTGCGGCTGCAAAACTCTTTTTCATTTTCCGGGTCCATGTAGCGGAGGAAATACCAGCTGCTGCCGGCATAACCAGGCATGGTGTTCGTCTCGAGATGTCGGGCTGTCCAGCCGGGTATGTTGGAGAGCGGTCCCTCCCCTTCCGGTCCGGGTTGGTAGCTGTCCACATGCGGGAGTTCCAGCGGCAGTTCACTTTCATCGAGCGGGTAAGCGATCCCGTTCTTCCAGACAATGGGAAAAGGCTCGCCCCAGTAACGCTGCCGGCTGAAGGCGGCGTCGCGCATTTTATAATTCACTTTCCGTTCCCCGATGCCCATTTCCTCCAATCTCCGGATCACCACTTCGATGGCATCTTTCATTCGCATCCCGTTGATGAAATCCGAATTTTCCAAAATGGCATCCTGGGTGGGATTGGCTTCCTCGCCATTGTAGTGGGGGCCGATAATATTGGTGATGGGAATATTGAAATGCCTGGCGAACTTATGATCCCGTTCATCGCCGCAGGGTACGGCCATGATGGCGCCCGTACCGTAACCGGCCAGCACGTATTCGGAAATCCAGACGGGGATCTCTCTCCCGTTAAAGGAATTGACCGCGAAGGCGCCGGTGAATACGCCGGTTATCTTTTTTTCAGCCATCCGCTCTCTTTCGCTGCGGCTTTTTACATAGGCGATATATTCTTCCACCGCCTGTCGCTGACCGGCCGTCGTAATTTTCTCCACCAGTTCATGTTCGGGTGCGATGACCATGAAATCCACCCCGAAGATCGTATCGGGCCGGGTCGTGTAGACCCGGAGAGCCGCCTCACCCCGGCCCTCTCCTGGCGGAGAGGAGTTGGGGGTGAGGCGAACCCCGAACTCCACTTCCGCCCCGCTCGACTTCCCGATCCAGTTGGTCTGCATCTCCTTCATCGCATCGCTGAAATCGACACGCTCCAAACCTTCCAGCAGTCGGTCGGCATACTCGGTGATCCTCAGGTACCATTGCCGCAGTTTTTTCTTTACCACGGGATGTCCCCCGCGCTCGCTCACCCCGTTCACCACTTCATCGTTGGCCAGCACGGTACCGAGGGCCTCGCACCAGTTCACTTCCCCGTAGCCGCAATAGGCCAGGCGGCAGTCCATGAGAATGCCCTGTTGTTTTGCCTCGTCAAAGCGCCTCCATTCAACAGCAGTGAAGGAATGGGCAACGGGCAATGAGCAATGGGCAGTGCCCGAGGTTTCAAATTTTTTAACGAGTTCCGGGATCGGTTTTGCTTTTTGTTCCGCCCGGTCGTAATAGCTGTTGAACAATTGCAGGAAGATCCACTGCGTCCATTTGTAATATTTCGGATCACAGGTACGCACTTCGCGGTCCCAGTCGTAACAAAACCCGATATTGTCCAGTTGCTTCCTGAAATTCCGGATATTGTTTTCGGTTGAAATGGCCGGGTGAATGCCATGATCGATCGCATATTGCTCCGCCGGGAGTCCAAATGCGTCGTAGCCCATCGGGTGGAGTACATTGAAACCTTTCAGTCTTTTGTAACGACTGTAAATATCGGATGCGATATAACCCAGCGGGTGTCCCACGTGCAGACCGGCCCCGCTGGGATAGGGGAACATATCCAGCACATAGTATTTGGGTTTGGAAGAATCGTTTGATACTTTATATATCCCGCTTTGCTTCCACGAAGCCTGCCATTTCTTTTCAATTTCCCTGAAACTGTACTCCATATTTAATTTACTGACCTCAATTTTGGATCGTTGAATCCCTGTTAATGCAAGGGGTAATTCTTTAACAAATCTCTGCCATGCCGGATGGCAATATGAACCGGGGGCAACCGTTTACAGATGGCCAATGGCCTTCATACGAGCGGCAAAAATACTGATTGTACCCTTAAACTGCTATTTTTGCCTGTCATCCAAAGCAACCCAATCCGTTAGCAGACAACAAGCTCTGTTGTTTTGGACGACAGGACATCCACTAACCTGAAAAAACATTTACATGTCTCAATCCGGAAAAGCCTCGATCAAACGCGGAAAGCCTTCCTACTTCATGTCCATTCTCGGGGTTACCCTGGTGCTGTTCCTGCTGGGCATCATCGGCTGGCTGGTGATCAACGCGAATAAGCTCGGAGATTATTTTAAGGAGAATGTGGAAGTGAGGGCCTACCTGCGGGGTGATCTCAATCCCAAGGACAGCGTGGCGCTTATGAATTATATCAGTTCCAGGCCCTATGTGAAATCCATCCAGTATGTATCCAAGGAGGAAGGCAAGAAACAATACATGCAGGAAGAAAACGAGGACTGGAGCAAAGTGCTTTCCGAGAATCCCCTGCCCAATGCCATTTATTTCCGGATCAAAAGGCAGTATGTACAGCTGGATACGCTGGCCGGGATCAAAAAGGACCTGGAGGCCCAGACCTATGTCAGCGATGTTAAATATCCAGAGGCCCTGGTGGGCAAACTGAACAAGAATATCCGGATCGTCAGTATCGCCCTGCTCGTCATCGTAATCATCATTTCCCTGGTGGTGATCTTCCTGATCGACAATACCATCCGGCTGGCCATGTTCAGCAACCGTTTCCTGATCAAAAC